>JAFGVX010000108.1 GCA_016937775.1 Campylobacterales bacterium
AACATCACATCAACGCAATATATAAAAGCGGTACATACAGGATAATCCCTATAAAAAAGATGCTTGAACTGATTGGAGTATGGAGCAAAGACTCCATCTCTGCCGAGATTTCTCTCTTTATAAAAAGTTGACGCACCAATTCTATCTTCATAAAGATATCAAATATCTTAAAAGCTATGATAATAATCATCGTTAGATTAAGCTTTCCGGTGGCAAGCACAACAAAAAGTACATAATAAAACGAAGGATGCATAAGCAGTAAAATAAAAATACTTTTTTGATAATATCCATTGGCTTTCTCTAAAACTCCGTAAAGCGTTTTGGAATATTGCCACGAAATCTCGAAAAGCTCAAAAAGTATTAAAAAAAATATATATATCAAGACATCTTCCATTCGGCTATTTTACCTACATTTGGATAAAATAATTCACCTGTAAGTATGAGGGGGAGGGAAATTGGGAGATATCAAATGCACGCATTGTCATCTTACTTTTGATGAAAGTGTAATGATTACTGAAAAAGACGGGGACAAAACATGCTATTTCTGTTGCCATGGATGTCAAGGAGTGTATCATCTTCTCAAAGATGAAGGACTCGATACCTTCTATACAAAACTTGGCGAAAACACCCTAACCCCTCCTAAAGAGAGTGAAAAAGAAGAACTTGAAAAATATAACTATGAAGGCTTTCAAAATAGATACACAAAATTGCGTGAAGATGGGCTCAGAGAGATCAATCTTGTTATCGAAGGCATTCATTGCTCAGCATGTGTTTGGCTCAACGAGAAGGTACTTAGAAAAACAGACGGTGTCATAGAAGCAGATATTAACTATACGACAAACAAAGCAAAGGTTGTCTGGGATGACTCTACCCTTAAACTCTCAAAGATTATAGAGACTATACGCTCCATAGGCTATAATGCTTTCCCGTACGATCCAAAACTTCAAGAAGAATATGCAACAAAAAAGAGAAAAGATTACTATATGCGCATCCTCGTAGCAGTCTTTGGGTTGATGAATATTATGTGGATTGCTGTAGCGCAGTATGCCGGATATTTTGCAGGGATTGAACAAAAATTCAAAGATATATTGAGTGTTACCGAGTTTATATTGGCAACACCTGTACTTTTCTATAGTGGATGGGTATTTTTTAGAGGCGCATACTATGGATTTAAAAACCGTATGGTCAATATGGATACTCTTGTGGCATCAGGTGCGCTCCTTACCTACCTCTACTCCATCTATGCCATGGTCACGAAAAACGGAGAGGTCTATTTTGAATCTGTTGTTATGATCATCACTTTTGTTTTAGTGGGGAAATATCTTGAGGTGCTCGGCAAAAAACAAGCCGTCGATACACTGGACCTGCTCAAAAGCACCATTCCTACCGAAGTGATAAAACTACAAAATAACGGAGAAAAAGTTATCTGTGCCGTTGAAAACATTAACATAGGGGATATACTCGAGATAAAAGCCGGAGAAAAAGTGGTCATAGACGGTAAGATTGTCGAAGGGAGTGGTTATTTTGATGAGAGCTCACTCAGTGGTGAGAGTATTCCTATCCTTAAAAAAGAGGGGGACTTAGTCTTAAGTGGCTCCGTATGTTCAGATGCTCTTATCCGCTACGAAGCAACAAAAGATTCATCTAGCTCCCTGCTTGCTTCTATCGTAACGCTCTTGGAAGACTCGATCACCAAAAAACCGAAGATAGAGCAGATAGCCAATAGTATCTCCGGGTATTTTTCTGTCATCATCCTTTTGATAGCGATTGCTACATTTGTTGGATGGTGGTATTTTACTCAAGATGTGCAAAGAGCACTCATCGTGAGTATTTCAGTTATCGTCATAGCATGTCCTTGTGCGCTTGGACTTGCAACACCCATGGCAACACTTGTGGGTATCGGCGTTGCTGCAAAAAGAGGTATCCTCTTCAAAGAGGCTACTTTTTTAGAGACTATGGCAAAAAGTACGCTTGTAGCACTCGATAAAACAGGGACGGTCACCGAAGGAAAGCCTTCCGTAATCACAGCAGAGATATCCGAAGATATAGATAAAAAACTTATCTACTCACTCGTATCAACATCCACGCATCCGATTAGTCTTGGTGTAAAAAATTATCTTGAAGAGAATTTTGATGATATGCAAACGCTTGATATCAAAGAGATAAAGAATGTTCAAGGTAGAGGTATCAGTGGGGTTTATGGCGATAAAAAAGTTTATGGCGGCAATGAAGCCTATATGAATGAACTCGGCATAACTATCACAAAGAAACCATTAAATTCACTCTTTTTTATAGCCGATAATTCAAAACTCTTAGCAACTTTTGAGCTCAAAGATCAACTGAAAGAGGGAGCAAAAGAGACTATAGTCAATCTTAAAAAACTTGGGCTAAAGATTGTTATGCTCACCGGTGATCATGAGCAAAGTGCACAAGCAATTGCACAAGAAGCAGGAATCACAGAATATCATGCTGAGCTTTTACCGCAAGATAAGGCTGCTTTTATCGATGCGCTTAAAGCAAAAGGCGAGATTGTCACGATGGTGGGTGATGGCATCAATGACTCCATAGCACTTTCAAAATCAAACATCGCTATTGCTATGGGAGGTGGTGCTGATGTTGCTATAGGTGTTAGTGATGTTGTACTTATCGATGAGAGTGTAAAAAAGATAGAAGATGCCTTTAGAATATCAAGACGAAGCTATAGAGCTATCAAGGAAAACATATCATTTTCAATTATTTATAATATAATAGCAGTACCGATGGCCATAATGGGCTATGTCTATCCGCTTGTAGCTGCACTCTCAATGAGTTTAAGCTCGCTTGTTGTTGTTGGAAACTCTATTAGAATCAAAAGATTACGCTTTAAGGAGAAAAAGTGAGTAGCTCTATCATGATATTGATGCTGAGTGTTTCTACTTTTCTCGGAGCACTAGGACTTGTTGCCCTTCTTTGGGGTGTGAAAACAGGACAATTTGATGATAAATCAAAGTTTTTAGACGGCGCAAGATATGATAATGAAGAAGAACTTCGTGATGCAGTGATGATGGAAGAGAAGCAAAAAGCGCAAAAAGAAAAAAAGAAAAAAGAGTATAGACCTGCTGATTAGAGGATGCGAATGATAAAAAAATCTATATTTAGAGAATATGATATCAGAGGTATATTTGATGAAGAGCTCAATGAACAGAGCGTTAAGCTTATAGGGTATTTTCTAGGCAAAAAGATAGCACAAGTTGGAGGAATCGTAGCTATAGGCTATGATGCAAGAACGCATTCGCCAACATTAAGAGACTATCTTGCAAGCGGACTTAATCATAGTGGATGCCATGTACTTGATATGGGCATGGTTGCCACCCCTATAAACTATTTTGCAAACTACAACAGACCAAAAGAGATAGACA
>JAFGVX010000021.1 GCA_016937775.1 Campylobacterales bacterium
ATCTCACTAAAGCTTTGCTTGCAGCAAGAAAAGAGCGGATGCATTTGCATATTACAAAGTTCCTTTCTCATACATTGCTCGCATCCGCTCTTTCTCTTTCTCTCTTTGAAGTTTTTTGGCTTCACGAGCTTGATATTCGCTTGCTGAAAGTTTGAGCCAAATTAAAAGAGGTGAAGCGATAAATATAGAAGAATAAGTTCCTACGATGATACCCACAAGCAGAGTAAAGCTGAATCCTTTTATAATCTCTCCTCCAAAAAGATAGAGTGAAAGTACCACAAAAAAAGTTGTAAGTGATGTAAGTGTCGTTCTTGAAAGCGTAAGTGTCACAGAGGTATCTATGATGCTTGAAAGTTCCATATTTTTAAGTTTATGAAGCCCCTCTCTTATCCTATCGAAAACAATGATGGTATCATTAAGAGAATATCCCAAAAGCGTTAAAAGAGCCGCTAATATATCAAGGTTTATCTCTATTCGAAAAAGCGAAAGTAGCCCCATAGTGATGCTTACATCATGTACAAGTGCAAGCACGGAAGCAAGACCGAATCTCCACTCAAATCGAAAAGATACATATGCAAGAATACCAACAATTGCCAACAGCATCGCCATCAGCCCTTTTTCTCTAAGTTCATCGCCAATCTTTGGTCCAACCATATCAACTCTGCGTATCTCAAAATTACCTGTAGGCTTTAAAACTTCTCTAGCTTGATCGCTAATATCTTCGCCTACGACTTTTGAGCTTGTCTTTGTCTTGATAATGATCTCATCGTCTGATCCAAAGTAGTTTACTTGTGCACCACTAAATTGCTCACTTGCATTGACAAGTGTTCTTACTTCTTCAAGCGGGGCATCACCTTTATATTTTACCTGTATCAATGTTCCGCCGGCAAAATCTATACCATAATTAAGACCGTTAAATGTTACTATTACCCAAGAGCTGACCACTAAAATCAAAGAGAGTACGCCAAAGCGCATTGATTGAAACATAAAGGCTATCGGATCCGTTCTTTTAAAAAATTCCATATCTTCCCTTTATTCCTTAATCCCAAACCAAAACTTGAGTCTATTTTTATTGATTTTATCTAAGAGATATTCATAGATACCGTGTGTTCCAAGAATCGCCGTGAGCATCGATGCCAATATCCCGATACTCATTGTTAAAGCAAATCCTTTCACAGGTCCCGTACCATATACATATAGCACAACTGCGGCTATCAATGTCGTAATATTTGCATCCCAAATAGCGCTAAAAGCATTGCTATAACCGTCTTCTATCGCTTTTGCCACGGATTTACCTTCTCGAAGTAACTCTCGTATCCTCTCCGAGATGATAACATTGGCATCAACTGCCATACCGACAGTCAAAACAATACCTGCCATCCCCGGAAGCGTAAGCGTAGCACCAAAAAGTGCCATTACGGAAATGATCAAAAGAAGATTAACGATCAATGCAATATTGGCTATGACACCTGCAAATGCATAGTAAATCACCATAAAGATAACAACGACAATAAAACCGAAGACAAGCGCAAAAAGACTTGCTCTAATGCTATCTGCACCCAAGCTTGGTCCCACACTTCTCTTTTCCATGACATCAACAGGAGCCAAAAGCGCACCTGAGCGAAGAGCAATAGCAACATCGTGTGCCTCTTCATTACCGAAAGAGCCCGTTATCTGCCCTCTTCCGCCACCAATCCTTGTTCTAATATACGGAGCTGAATATACTTTGTCATCAAGCACTATAGCCATTCTTTTGCTGATATTTTTTCCGGTAAAATCTCCAAATATTTTTGCACCTTGCCCGTTAAGCTCAAAGTTGATAGCAGGTCGGTTATTCTCATCATATACGACATTTGCATTTGTAAGCATAGAGCCATCAAGTATAGGAATTTCTCTTAAAAGATAGGGCTCTTTTGTTCTTACGTCATACAAAATCACATCACCAAAACTGCTTGCCTCTTCAGACGTCATAGTGGTCACTCTCGTGTTTCTCAACTCATCAACCGCCATAAGCTGTAGATGGGCGGCTTTAGCTATAAGGTCTCTAATGCGTTGTTCATCCTCTTGCGTCTTAATGCCCGGAACTTCAACAAGTATCTTGTCTTCTCCTTGTTTTGCAACAGTAGGTTCGGCAAGACCAAACTGATCAAGTCTATTGCGTATCGTATCGACCGCTTGATTGATAGCATTTGTTTTTGTATTTTCTTTTTCTTGCTCTGTCATTACAAGCTCAAAATCGAGACCATTCTCTTTAATCTCAACGGCATCGCTGAGATTTTTTTGAATTAATGCTTTTGTCTGTAGCAGATCATCACCATCAAGTATCTCAAAAGTAACACTTTCATCATTGATAGCTAGTGAATCATAAAATATCTCTTCACTATCAAGCAAAAAAGCTACATTGGTAGCGATTGATTTTATACGAGATTGTATAGCGACATCACTCTTGACTTCAAGAAGCATATGCAATCCCCCCTGAAGATCAAGACCAAGTGTAGGTCTTTTGCCGCTAAGTAACACCCCTGATGCAAAGATAAGTGCTAGAGCAAATAGAACAATTCTATAATTAAGCTTTTTCAACTATCTCGACCTTTTTTGCAACAAAAGATCTATCAAGCTTCACAATTGTATTATCATTTAGCTCTATTTTGATAAAATCTTCTTCAGGCTTGATAACAACAGCTATCAATCCTCCGTTTGTAACGATCTTGTCGCCTTTTTTAAGATCAGCAACCATTTGAGCGTGCTCTTTTTTTCGTTTTTGATCCGGTTTAATGATAAGAAAATAGAATACAACAAAAATTAAAATAAGTGGAAATATTTGAAATAAAATACCACCTGATTGTCCTTCTAGCATAGGAGCTCCTTGTGAAAATTGTAATTAGCCGATATTTTAACACTAATGATATAACAAAGGGCTTGCTCATATCATTTTTGTTATCTGTGTTCATTTATCTCGAATATTTTGGCATATCATACAAGTTTATCAATACAACACTAGCCATCATAGGACTCTATCTACTTCTTGAGAATGAAAAACAAAGCGTATGGTTTTGGAGTGGATTTTTTATAGCTCTACTTTGGTTTTGGTGGATAACACTAAGTTTCCGCATATACGGCATCGCATGGGCAATCCCTTTTGGAGTGATCGGCATTGGGCTTATTGAGGGTTTCATATTTCTCATTGGTTGCAAAGTCGCTATTTTGGCACACAGACATCTCAAGATTCCTACTATTTTTTGGTTGGCATTTTTCCTGCTTGGAGTAAACTATATTGCCCCTTTCGGGTTTGATTGGTTGAAGCTTCAACTGCTCTTTTTGCATAGTTATCTCGGTGTTGCACTTTGGCAATTTGGCATCATCATACTTGCTATAACTCTGAGTATATACAAAAAAAATCTACTTTTTTTGGTTTTTGTCGTGCTTGCTTATACTCCACATTCAAAAAATACACCTACTTTACCTACAGCTATAGAGATCGCAGGTACTAATATAGGCATCAAAGAAAAATGGGATGAAACGCATCAGATAAATATCATAAATGATATTCTTAGTAAGATAGATAATGCTATAGTCGCAGATAAAAAACTTATCATCTTTCCTGAATCAACTATCGCAAGATTTATCAATGAAGAACCCGATATTTTAGGTTTTCTTACTTCTAAATCGCAAGATATATCCGTAATAATCGGCGCACTTTATTGGGACGGTGAGACACCTAGAAATTCAACCTATCTTTTTAATAAAAATGAGTTTACCACTATGCACAAGGTCGTACTTGTTCCTTTTGGAGAGTATAATCCGCTACCCGATTTTATAGGCAAGTGGATCAATAAGGTGATCTATAATGATGGTGTGGACTATAAACCGGTTGAGGAAATATCTGATTATGAGGTAAATGGTATTACCTATAGAAACGCCATCTGCTTTGAAGCAACGAAACCGAAGATGTATGAGGGTGATCCAAAATTTATGATAGCCATTAGTAATAACAAATGGTTTACTCCCTCCATCGAGCCGACTTTGCAACGCCTTTTGATTGAGTACTATTCACAGCTTTTCGGCACGACTATCTATCATGCGATTAATGGCTCACCCTCATACATCACAAGTGAAGGCAAAAGTGTTTTTGTAGAGCAATAGAGTATAATAACTCATGTTAAAACAGATATTCATCTTACCTATCAAAATCTATCAGAAATTCTCGCGACTCACCCCGCCAAGCTGTCGATATTATCCTACATGTTCTGAGTATGCCAAGATGCAGTTTGAACACAACACACCACTTGTTGCACTTCTGAATGCAACACTTCGCATTCTCCGGTGCAACCAAATCTTTAAAGGCGGTTTTAACTATCCGACAACAAGATTTTTCCCGCAAAAATTCTCTTTAATCCAAAGAGAACTTAACAACAAATATGGCACAATCAAGGTAAAGTATTGGCTTGTACCAAAAAATAAAAACAACTACTACATCATAAAGGATATCAGTGCACCTAACACTTAATGACCCGCTTGATATGCATCTGCATCTAAGAGACCACGAGATGCTTAAAATAACTGCTCCACTAAGTGCACACAGTTTTAGCGGTGCACTCATCATGCCAAACATTATCCCTCCTGTGGACACTAAGCAAGCACTTCTTGATTATAAGCACAGAATTATCGAAGCTATAGACAATGAGAATTTTACACCGCTTATGACACTCTTTTTTAGAGATACCTATAACTATAAATTCTTGAGTGATATGCATGATGAACTCACTGCTATCAAACTTTACCCTGCGGGAATCACCACCAACAGCGAAGGAGGCGTGAGTGGCTTTGATTTAGAAAAACTCAAAACTCCACTTACGGCTATGAGTGAGCTAGGCATTCCGCTGTGTATCCATGGCGAGACAAACGGTTTTGTGATGGATAGAGAAGCTGAATTTGTACCTATCTATGAGAAGTTAGCAACCGCTTTTCCTCAACTGAAGATTATCATGGAACATATCACGACAAAAGAGAGTGTGCAAGCACTTGATCGTCACGCAAACCTCTACGCGACAATCACTGTACATCATCTACTCATCACACTTGATGATGTCGCAGGTGGCATGCTTAAACCACATCTTTTTTGCAAGCCTATTGCCAAAAGAAGTGAAGATAGAGACGCACTTATTCAAGTTGCCGTAAATGCGCATCCAAAAGTGATGTTCGGTTCAGATTCTGCACCACATCCTAAAAGTGCCAAAGAGTGTTGCGGATGTGCTGCAGGTATATTTACCGCACCTATTGCTCTACCGCTTTTAGCTGAACTTTTTGAAGCACACGACAAGCTCGATAATCTCCAAAGTTTTATAAGTGATCATGCGAAAAATATTTATAACATTACACCGCCTAAAAAGAGTGTTACACTCAAAAAAGAGCCCTTTGATGTCCCTCAAAGCTATGGAGATATCATACCGATGCGTGCAGGCGAAACACTCAAATGGAAGATAGCCTCGGTACAATGAAGGAAAATATCAATGCCCTCAAAAGTGGCTATAGAAGTTTTAAAGAGTTTGGATTCAAAGCAAATGAAGAGCGCTTTAAAGCACTTGTTGAAGATGGGCAAAATCCAAAAGCACTTTTTATAGGCTGTAGTGACTCTAGAGTTGTTCCTGAGATCATCATGAACTCACAACCTGGTGATCTTTTCATCACGAGAAATATAGGCAATTTCGTACCTCCTTTTAAAGATGATGAAGATTTTCATGCAACGGCTGCTGCTATCGAGTATGCCGTGAGTGTTCTGCAAGTCAACGATATTATCGTCTGCGGACACTCTCACTGTGGAGCGATTAGCGCACTATTTGAGCCACCAAAAATAACAAATAGACAAGAAGTAATCCATACACTCAAATGGCTAGAACTCGGCAAAGACGCCAAAGATCAAGTTGAAAAGATCATACCGCATGAACATATTGAAGTAAAAAAAGAAGCTGCTCAGAAACTCTCCGTCATCTTTCAACTTGAAAATCTTCTTACCTATCCGGAGGTTAAAAAAAGAGTGTTTGAAAAAAATCTCTTTTTACATGGATGGTATTATGAGATAGAAAACGGTACTATTAGCTATTATAATGAAATTGAAGATAAGTTTGAGCCACTTTAATGCAAGAAAAACTCTGCTTTGAGACCATTCGAATCGAAAAAAAAATTGCACACAATATCAGATACCATCAAAAGAGATTTGAAGATACGAGAAAAGCGCTTTTCAATACAAAAATACCCATTGATCTTCAAGACCTTCTTGCACCGCCTTCAGATACACTTTTAAAATGCAGGATAACTTACGGCAAAGATATAAAAAAGATAGAATACATCCCCTATATTAAAAACTTACCTAAAACGCTCATTTTGGTGGAATCCAATCTTAAATACGACTATAAATTTACCGATAGAAGCATGATTGATGCACTAAAAAGTGACATAAAAGATGAAGATATCATCATCATTAAAGACGGCGTGCTCACCGATACATCAATCGCCAATATAGCACTTTTTGACGGCAAAGAATGGATCACTCCGAAGCAAGCGCTCCTTAAGGGAACGATGCGTGCAAAACTTCTTGATGAAAGATATATAAAAGAAGCAGATATACAAACGGATGCTCTACACAAATTTAAAAACTTTGCTCTAATGAATGCTATGCTAGGATTTGAAATAATAAATGAAATAAAAATAGTAAAGGGAGATCAATGTCTGAAAATTTTTTAGAATCACCTGAATATAAAGTCATGCTCAAGCGAAATATCTACGATATGCTCAAACTTCTCTTTGAACAACAAGAAGAGTTTGGAGTTGTATGCGATACGAAAAATATCTCTTTTGAGCCAATGCTTCCGGATGACATCTACAGAGAATTTGACGAAAAAATATATTTTTTATTAAGTAATTACAGCTATGAAAGTGGTGAGATAAACGAAAAAAGTCTAAATTTCGAAGCAGGATTTGGTCCACAGAATTTCGGATCGAGTGTCTCTATCCCTCTTTTAGCTATAAATCAGATTATCTATAATGGTGATCCGGTGGTTATCAACTTCGCTACATATAATGAACAAACTGATGTATCTTCGAGAGAGAAATCGATGCAGGCGTTACTTAACAATCCCAAAAATCAAAATCTTCTCAAGAAAAAGAAGAAAACTAGCAGTTCCCGCTTAAGATAAAATCGACCACATTATCAATATAGGTATTGCGCTTGTTGTCTTTTGTATAGACGATAAAGAATTTTCTATACATATTGTAGCCTCTAATTCTTGATTCAAACAGCATACCGGATTTTACATCATCGGCAATTGCATATTTGGATATGATAGAGACAACCGGTTTTTTGCTATCTTTTTTACTCTTTTTGATCCCTTGAAGCACAGCAGTTGTATTACTTACTTCACTCAAAATGTTAAAAGTATCGCACGAGACACCAAGTTCTTCAAAAACATCAGCAATCATTCTTCTTGTATGGCTCGTTTCTTCTCTACATATCCAATTAAATGTTTGTAAATCTTCCGTTTGAAGAAATTTAGGAATCGGCACATTACTTACGATAACTAACTCATCTTGAAGCCACTCTCTATAGATAAGATCATTATCCATAATCGGAGACTCGATAAGACCCAAATCGAGTTTTTTATTTTTAAGCTCATCGACAATCATTTGGCTATTTCCCAAAGAAAGAGCAACATCATTATTAATAGTCTCCTTAAGATCATTCAAGCACTGCCCCGGAATTACATAAGTACCTATGGTATAAGAAGCTCCGATTCTAAAAGTTATCTCTTTATCTACAATTTTCAAAAGGTCTTTTTCTGCTGCTTGAATCGCTTTTTCCAACTTCGATATAATCTTATAAAGCTCTTCCCCTTCCGCAGTAAGTCTTATGCCGTTCTTTTTGCGCTCTACTATCGTCGCACCAAGCTGTTTTTCTATATACTTTATCTGCTGTGTAACAGCCGGTTGCGACACCCCCAATTTTGCAGAAGCTTTTGAGAAGCTTCTCTCTCTAACAGTTGTTAGAAAAGTCTCCATTTTCACAAAATCTTTTAACATTATATCTCCTTATAAACAACAATAAATAAATATTTTATTTTTCAATTCTTTATTATACTATAAAAAAATATAACATTAACTTATTTTATATAATAGAAAAAACTTTTTTATAGGTTATGGGGATTAACACCATTCATTTTTAACCAAACAAAAGATATAATAATTACTCTTATAGTATAGGTGGTAAATATGGAGCATATCATAAACAGTCTTAATGATGCACAAAAAGAAGCCGTCATGCATATAGACGGTCCTCTGCTTATACTTGCGGGTGCAGGCAGCGGAAAAACAAAAACTTTGACAACAAGACTTGCATATCTCATAAGTGAAGTCGGTATTGATCCTGCCGATACACTTACATTAACTTTTACCAATAAAGCGGCAACTGAGATGAGAAATAGAGCACTTGATATGATAAATTCCCACTCATATCCACCACTTCTTTGCACATTTCACAAATTTGGTCTGCTCTTTTTAAAATTTCACATAGAGAAATTAAATAGAGCAAATAATTTTGTCATCATAGATAGTGATGATAAAAAAAGGATACTCCGCTCTATCACAAAAGATCTTAAAATGGATCTTAACATCTCTTTTCTCGCAAGTGAAATATCTAGATATAAAAACTCTCTTCTTGCTCCCGATATTGTTAAAGAAAAAGCAGAGCTTACAGAGTATAAAAAAGCAGCAACAGTCTATGAAATGTATGAACAAAAACTAAATGACGGCAATCTTGTTGATTTTGATGATCTCTTGATGCTCACATTTAAAATTCTCGATGAAAATCCCGAACTTAGAAGAGAAACAAGTCAAAGATACCGTTACATAATGGTAGATGAGTATCAAGATACCAATGAACTTCAATTTAAACTTTTAACACATCTTGTCAGCGAACATAGCAATCTCTGTGTTGTAGGCGACGATGATCAAAGTATCTATGGTTGGAGAGGCGCGAACATAAGAAACATTCTCGACTTTGCCGATATATACAAAAAGACGAAAGTAATCAAGCTTGAGACAAACTATAGATCACATAGTGCGATATTAGAAGCAGCAAATATGCTCATAGAACACAACTCATCAAGACTCGGCAAAAAACTTGTCAGCCATAAAGGAGAAGGAGGAAGCGTCAAACTTTTGCACTCTCTTGATGAATCACTCGAATCTCGAGAGATAGCTAGAGAAATAAATAAACTTATCAGCGAGGGGGTTGACCCTGAAGAGATAGCTGTTCTGTATCGCATCAATGCACTCTCAAGATCACTCGAAGAGGGTTTTACGAAAGAGAAGTTAAGCTTTAAACTTATCGGCGGTATTCGATTTTATGAGCGAAGTGAGATAAAAGACATTATCTCTTTTTTTAGAGTAATCACAAATCCTCATGACGATTTCTCACTCAACCGCATTATCAACAAACCAAAGAGAGGAATCGGCAAAACATCAATTGAAAAGATTCAAAAAGCCGCTTTTGAAAATAGACAATCCATTTTTCAATTTATCAAAAACAATGCAGCGGCAAAAGATATCATAAGCAAAAAGATTCATGAAGCGCTTATAGGGCTTGTAGAAAAAATTGAGACTCTTCAAGATGCAATCAAAAAGCAATCATTGCGATATTTTGCCTCTATCTTTGAAGATACCGTGAAACTTAAAGAGCACTATTCTCCAATGCCTGATGGATTTGATCGCATTATGAATATTGATGAATTTTACGGTTATTTCTTTGATAGCATAGAGAAAAATCCCGATTTGAGTTTAGAAGAGTTTCTAAATGATATCTCTTTACAAAGTGAACAAGATCAAGTTGACGGTAAAAGTATTACTATTATGAGTATTCACGCTTCTAAAGGACTTGAATTTGAACATCTCTATGTTATAGGAATGGAAGAAGAGTTCTTTCCACTTTTAGGCGATGACTGCAACATGGAAGAGGAGAGACGACTTGGATATGTTGCAATTACTAGAGCTAAAAAATGCCTTACGCTCTGTTATGCCGATAGTAGATTTTACAAAGGACGCAGAAAAAATATAGAAAAAAGTAGATTTTTAGGTGAAGCGGGACTCATAGAAAATAGCTCTATGAAGATAACAAAATCCTCAAATTTTAAAAAAGGCGACCTTGTTAAACACAAGATTTTCGGTATCGGAAGAGTCCAAAGCGTCAATAAAGTCGGTAAGGAGTTTAAACTCCTTATTAATTTTGGCGGCAATAAAAAAGAGATATTGAGCTCATTCGTTCAAAGCATATAGCATATGGATAGACTTTTTGTTGTAAATAAACCTATATTTATATCATCAAACGGGTATATGCGCCACATCAAGAAAAAGTACAATGTCAAAAAAGTCGGTTTCTCCGGCACACTTGACCCGTTTGCTACAGGTACGCTCATCGTAGCAACAAAAAGGTACACCAAGCTCTTTAACTATCTCGATAAAACACCGAAACGCTACCAAGCCACACTGTGGCTTGGCGCAACTTCATCTACACTTGATATTGAACAAGTTGAAACAATCCAAAAGATAAAACCCTATACCGTTGATGAAATCAAAAACGCTCTTACTTCACTTCTTGGTAAAATCAATTATACACCACCTCAATATTGTGCAAAAAAAATAAACGGCGTCGCTGCATACAAAAATGCAAGAGAAGGCAAAAAGAGTGCGCTCAAGCAGATAACTTCAAAAATATTTGATATCAAATTACTATGCTACAATCATCCATTTATTCACTTTGAAGCAACCGTAAGTGAAGGTACATATATTCGATCTTTAGGTGAAATGATAACTACTCATTTAAAAACTACAGGATGTCTATCAAGTCTAAAAAGGGTGCAAGAAGGAAAATTTATATATGATAATGAAAAAGCACTCGATCCGCTCGCTTTCATATCATTACCTCAAAATAACTATACGGCAGATGAAACAGATGTAGAACTCGGCAAAAAACTTTCGATTGATAATTTTCAAATAAAAGAAAATGGAGATTATCTTGTCAAAACTACGCATTTTTTTGCTATCATTAAGATTGAAAACGCTAAAGTTGAGTATCTTTTAAATAGAATGCCTTTTTTTAGGAATGAAAATGTATAGCATAAAGTCCCACGCAAAGATAAATACTTTCTTAAAAATCACCGGACACAAAGATGGATACCATACACTTATCTCACGATTCATAAAACTTCATAGCCTTTACGATGAACTTCAATTCGTTCCTGCAAGCTGCAATGAATTTACCATAGAGGGTGTTGCAGATGTTGAAAAAAAAGAGAACAGTATCTATAAAGCCTTTATAGAACTCAATCGACACACAGGGGATTTGGATCTTTTGAATTTTTTTCATGAGCACAAAGTGGTTATTAAAAAAAATATACCGATGCAAGCAGGTCTTGGCGGTGGCAGCAGTAATGCAGGCGCATTCTTAAGACTTATTAATGATCTTTGCAATCTTGGACTCTCCAAAAATGAACTTGCTGCCATAGGATCAAACATTGGAGCTGATGTGGCTTTTTTTGTCTATGATTACGATGCGGCCAATGTAACAGGGTTTGGTGAGATTGTTGAACCTTTTGAAGAGGATGCGCTTGAATTTGAACTCTTTTTCCCCCAAACAAAGTGTGATACAAGAAGAGTCTATAGGGTTTTTGAGGAGAATTTTCTTGGAAAAATTGAACCCCAAAAATATATCCACTGGATGCGGATGAAAACAAAAGATATCATCCAAGAAGCAAACAGTGAAGCAAGAAGACTTAATGATCTCTATAAAGCTGCATTAAAAATATATCCCAAATTAGAGGATGAAACCCCAAAAGGATGGCTTTTTAGTGGAAGTGGAAGTACATTTTTCAAACTCAAAGATTAAGCTAACGCTTGCGTACACTTCTCAAAAAACTTTACATCATCAAATATCTTATCGTGATTAAATTTCATAAGTTTAGCTGTATGCTTGCTTTTTGCCACTATTGATATTTCTACACCATCATCTTTAAGCCTTGATATAAACTCTTTGAGTGTAAATATAGCAGTCAAATCAACAAAAGGCACAGAAGATATATCGATAATAATCTTTTGAGTATCTAAAATAGTGTTAATCTTGCTTTCAAAAAAAGTACTCGAACCGAAAAAGAATGCACCCTCGATAGTAATGATACGCGTTCCTTCGGGAACCACTCTATCTTTATAATCTTTGCTATCTTCAAGAGATATATCCGTCTCTTTCGTTATGCGGTAAACAACCAAAAGACATGCAAGCAAAACACCCACGCCCACAGCAATCATCAGATCAAAAAAGACTGTTATAAAAAAAACACTCAGCATTACCAAAAGATCGTTTCGTGGACTCTGTCTCCATACTTTAATAAATTTATAATCAAGTATATCAATACCGACTTTTATAAGAAGTCCCGCAAGAAGTGCAAGCGGTATCTTAGAGGCTAAAGGCGCCAAAAGAAGCACTATGCCCAAAAGAGTCAATGAATGAATAATGCCTGAATATCTCGTTGTACCACCACTTTTTACATTGATGACCGTTCTCATAGTAGCACCTGCTCCCGGGACTGAACCCGTGATACCGCAAACAAGATTTCCAAGCCCTTGAGCTATAAGCTCTTTATTGGGATTATGTTTCGTTCTTGTAATGGAATCTGCAACGATAGAGGTTAAAAGCGTATCTATTGAACCGAGTATTGCTAATGTAAATGCCAAAGAGATGATAGTAGAATAGAGCTTCAAATCAAATCCTGGCATCACAAGAGAGGGAAATCCACTTGGGATATCACCGATTCTCTGCACATCAAGATTAAAAATTAAACTCACTATAGTTAAAATCACGAGAGCCAAGAGAGGAGAGGGAATATATCTAGATATCTTTTGCGGTATGAGATAGACTATAGCTAACGCCAACACTCCCAACAATAAAGCAGATACATTCATCGATCCAAGCTCAGGGAAAAGCGTGATAAGCGTATGAGGCACGCTTGAATCGACATTGAAGCCAAAAAGTGGCTTAAGTTGCAGTATGATGATGATGATGCCGATTCCGCTCATAAATCCTGAAATAACAGGATATGGGATATATTGCACAAATTTACCGGCTTTTATCATGCCAAATACTATCTGAAAAATACCCGCAAGGGCTATCATGGAGACAATCAGTCCGATGTTTCCGTGAAGCACAACGACAGAAGAGGCAACAACAACAGTCATAGGACCCGTTGGTCCTGATATTTGCGTAGGCGTGCCTCCAAAAAGTGAAGCTAAAAATCCAAGTATGATAGCACCCCAAAGACCCGCACTTGCTCCCAATCCGCTCGCCACTCCGAAAGCAAGTGCTAAAGGCAATGCAATAATCGCCGCAGTTACTCCCCCGAAAAGGTCACCTCTAAAAGTTGTTTTCATTTTTTTTCCTTCAATTGAACGCATAATTGTAATCGAGCTTATGTTAAAAAAGAGCTATACTCTTATGAAATGAGTGAATAATGCTATAATATCGCTAAAAAAGGTGGTAGGCGTGCCTATAGATATCATAGCCCAAAACAAAAAAGCTAGATTTGATTATGAAATCATCGAAACTTATGAAGCGGGCATTATGCTTAAAGGAAGTGAAGTAAAAGCACTTCGAGCAAAAAGAGCCAACCTTAAAGACAGTTTTTGCAGATTCATCAAAAATGAACTTTTTGTTTTAAATGCACATATCACGCACATTGAGACCGCAAACAAACATTTTACTCCTGATGCAACAACACCAAGAAAGCTTCTATTACATAAAAAACAGCTTGAAAAACTAAGAGTAAACATCGAAAAAGACGCTCTGAGTATTGTACCACTTATGATCTATTTTAACGAAAAAAATAGAGTCAAAGTACAAATAGCTGCAGCGAAAGGGAAAAAGCTGCATGATAAGCGTGCGTCTCTTAAGGCAAAAACCTTAGATAGAGAAGCGGCACAATCGATAAAAAATAGGAGTATTTAAAAAACCCTTGTAAAATACAAGGGGAAGAATTATTTACGTCTAAGCTCTTTGATACGAGCTGCTTTACCTTTAAGATCTCTAAGGAAAAAGAGTTTTGCTCTTCTTACTCTTCCTCTTCTAAGTACTTCTATGCTCTCTATACTGTCTGAATAGAGTGGAAATATTCTCTCAACACCAACACTATTCGCACCCATTTTTCTCACCATGAAAGTTCTTCCCGCGCCTTCACCTCTAATGGCGATGCACAGACCTTCATAATTTTGTATTCTCTCTTTGTTTCCCTCTTTGATATGAACGGCAACCTTTAGAGTATCACCGGCTCTAAATAAAGGAATATTTTTACCTTCCATTTGTGCTTTCTCAAAGCTCTCAATATATCTATTTCTCATTTTTGTGCCTTTTGACGACCTTTTTGTATAAATCAGGTCTAAAATATTGTGTCTTGCGCAAAGACAACTCTCTTTTTAAGGCTGTGATTTTACTATGATTACCCTTTGAAAACTCTGAAATTATACTTTTCTCTTCAAAATTATCCGGCTTGCTAAATGCAGGGGCTTCCAAAATATAATCTTCAAAGCTCTCCTCCTTAAGTGACTTTTCATTGCCAAGTACATTTTTTATATTTCTGGCAATCGCATCACAAAGCACTAAACTTGCAAGCTCACCGCCACTGACAATAAAATCACCGATAGAAAAAACCTCATCTATTTCACTCTCTACTACACGCTCGTCAATCCCCTCATATCTTCCGCTTACAAAAATAATATGCGATTTTTTTGCAAGCCTTAGAGCATCATTTTGGGTAAATTTCTTTCCGACAGGAGTAAGCAAAATAGTATGCGCATTTGCATATTTTGTCTTTTGGCTCCGTATAGCATCCGTTAACGGCTGCGGGGTTAACAACATCCCCGCTCCCCCACCTATCATCGGAGCATCAACCTTTTTATGTTTATCTTCCGTAAAATCTCTCGGATTAGAAAAATCTATAGTAATTGCACCGCTCTGAAGTGCTCTTTTCATAATAGAATCACTAAAATATCCCTCTATCAAAGATGGGAAAAGTGTTACAAATGAAAAATGCATTAACTTGCCTCCAATATCTCTTTGGCATCATGCGTTACAATCTCTTTTTTATCTATATTGACGCTCTGTATATATCTTGGAATATAAGGGATTAAAAAACTTTTAGCCGACCCTTTTTCTACAAGATTGCTTGCAGTCTCTACACTCATAAAATCCGTATCGACAAGCCTCTCTATAGAGATAACCCTTCCCAAGGTCTCCCCGCTTTCTACTATTTGGCATCCAATGACATCGAACCAAAAATACTCACCCTCTTGAAGCATACAATTCTTTTTTGTCTGTGCATCGTCGGCATAAAGCTTCACATTTGTAAGTCGCTTTGCATCCTCTAATGTTGCATAACCGACAAAGGAGACAGTACTTCTCTTGGGATCAAATCTGTTAATCTGAAGTGTGCCTATATCACTTTCAAATGTATTATTGGCTTGAAATTGTTCCGGAAAATCAGAATGTATGTGGAGTTTTAGATCACCGTTGATTCCAACAGTACGACCTATCTGTGCAATAAAAAAACGCATTAATTGATAGAAACTACTTTTACTTTGTAGTTTTTAGAACCTTTTGCTTTGCAGCCTGAGATCAATGTCTTTATAGAATTAATCATGCGCCCGTCTTTACCGATAAGCTTACCGACATCGCTTTTATCGGCATGTATGAGTATATCATCGTAATCTTCGCTCGTGTTATATATCTCTACACGAATTGCCTCAGGGCAATTTGCTAACAGTTTTGCATAAAAAGAGACGAAGTCAATAACCATTTTATTTTACTGTAAGTTTTTTAACTGTATCACTCATTTGAGCACCGACACTCTTCCAATAGTTTAGTCTCTCTTCGTCAATTACGAGTTGCTTTTCGGCTGAGACGGGATTATAATGTCCGATAGATTCTATCCAACCACCATCTCTTCTTTTTCTACTGTCAGTTACGACTATTCTGTAAAATGGTTTTTTCTTTCTTCCCATTCTTGTCATTCTAATTGTTGTCATTATCTTCCTTTTTTCTACTTTTAAAGTGCTGAGGACTCTCTTGTAAAACAAAAGACTCATAAGCACTCTTTTTAGGAATGCGAATATACCATAAATTTTATAAAAATTGAATTAAAGATATACTTTATCTTCGTCCCATTGGAAATCCGCCACCGCCTTGCATCTGCTTCATCATATCTTGCATACCTCTACCGCCTTTACCTGAGAGTTGCTTAGCAAGCTTTGCCGCACTCTTAAACTGCTTAAGTGCTCTATTGACTTGCATCTGATCAAGTCCGGCTCCAAGAGCAAGTCTTCTTTTTCTGCTATTGCTCAAAAGATCCGGGTCTTCTCTCTCTTTTTTTGTCATAGAGTTTATCATCGCTTTTATAGAACGAATCTCTTCTGAATTATCCAAATCCATATCACCAATCTGTTTTGCCATAGCCCCCATACCCGGTATCATTCCCAAAAGCGATTTCATGGAACCAAGCTTTTTCATCTGATCCATTTGATCTAAGAAATCATTGAAATTAAATTTCCCTTTTTTAATCTTTTGAGTCATCTTTTTGGCTTGCTTCTCGTCAATAACAGCACTTGTTTTTTCTGCAAGAGACTCTATATCGCCGGCACCCATCAAACGATTTACTATCCTCTCCGGGATAAACTGTTCAATATCCTCCGGTTTCTCACCAACCCCTATAAATCGCAACGGCACCCCTACTTGGTGTGAGACTCCTAAGGCAACACCACCTTTGCTATCACCGTCAAATTTACTTAAAATGACTCCACTGATACCAATCTTTTCATTAAAGCTCAACGCTGTCCTTACAGCATCTTGACCACTCATTGCATCAGCAACATAGAAGATCTCATCCGGATTTGCAATATCTCTCAACTTCAAGAGCTCATCCATAAGTGCTTCATCGATTGCAAGGCGACCTGCGGTATCTATGAGTACAACATCGTAGAGTTCATTCTCTGCTCTTTTGAGTCCTCTTGTAACGATCTGCGTGGGCGTAGCATTTTCATCGGCAACCAATTCAACTTCTATTTTTTGGGCTATTTGTCGAAGCTGCTCGACTGCGGCAAGTCTTTGTAAATCAGCCGCAATGATCATCACCTTCTTTTTCTTTTGTGTTTTGAGAAAATTCGCCAATTTTCCAGTGGTTGTTGTCTTCCCGGAACCCTGCAATCCCGTCATTAAGACAACTGTAGGCGGTTTTGATGCAAAAACGAATCCTTGATTGCCTTTAACCGTCAATATCGAGGTAAGTTCTTTTTTTACTACTCTTAGAAAATTATCACGCCCTATGCCGATTTCTCTTGTGCCGGATTCAACGGCAGATACAATCTCTTTGGTAACTTTATGAAAAACATCTGATTTGAGCAGTGACTTTTTAAGTTCATCACATGCTTTTTTAAGCGCTTTCTCGTCATCTCTATAACGAATTTTGTTGACTGTGTTTTTTAAACCTTCGGTTATGGACTCAAACATACTTCTTTATCCCGATCTATAATTTTGTTAGATTTTACCCAAGAGGTGCTTAAAGATAAAAAATCAAGAGACAAGCTCTAGCTTTTTATCACTAAGCATATAAACTCTTTCACAACGCTGCGCTATCTCTTCATCGTGTGTTACGATAATCATTGCGCCGTTATTTTCTTTTACCGCTTCAAGCAGTACATCCATCACTAAATGAGCACTTTGTTTATCGAGATTGCCCGTTGGTTCATCGGCAAAGATGAGCTTTGGTCTTTTTGCAAGCACACGAGCAATCGATATACGTTGTTGCTGTCCTCCGCTCAGCTCAGAAGTTTTTTGCTCTAAAAGATTAGCTATCTCTAGCGTATCAAGTACTTTTTGATCTATGAAACTATCTGAGAGCATAGAGGCAAGCTCTATATTGGTGCGTGCACGCATTCCACGAAAGAGATAGTGATTTTGAAATATCATTCCAAGCTTGAAGCGTCTTATCTTCTCTATCTTAGACTCATCAAGTGTATAAACATCTTCTCCAAAGAGTTTTACACTGCCACTTGTCGGTTTTAAAAAAGTTGAAAGATTATGTAAAAGTGTAGATTTTCCACTACCGCTTCTTCCTACGATTGCAATAGAATTTTTTACCTCAAGACTCAAATCAACTGCATTAAAAAGCTTATAATCAAATGTATGTGATATGTCTGATGCATATAAAAGCATATGTTGCATAAAGTACCTAATTTTTGACATATAGTAGCATACTTATTGTTAAAAGATATTCAAAGCATCATTTTTGATACAATATAGCCATGTAAAAGGAGAAGAGCATGAAAGAAGTCATCAACATTTATAGAAAGCAAAAAAGTACCGTCGATGCATATATAATCAATATGATAAAAAATGCGCCCCAAAAATATATAGAAAATGCTCCATCTATCTTTAAGGCAAACTCCTCTATCCAGCTACTCTATGCTGTCAACAAAGAGTATATTCAAATCTCCCCGACTATCTGTAAAAAAGGAAGTGAAAAAGAGAGAGAAGGCAGTAATAAAGAGCACTACTTCTCAAAGATGAAACTTGATAGCAAAGGGTTTTATATATCAAACCCCTATCTCCATTATAGAACAGGAAAAGCAAGTGTCTCTATCGTTCATAAGCAAGAAGAGAAGTATTATGTGTTTGATATAGACCTCATCGCACTACTTGAAGAGTTAAAACTGATAGAGTACAACTCAACCTATGAAAATATAAAAAAATCATTTTATATATTTGGTGCTTTTTTACTTGCTGCCGTCTCTGTGGCACTCGTCGCTTATGGCGGGTATATGTTTGTAGCAATTCTTTTTGTAAAAGAGGAGGTTGACCTACTCCACAATATATTTCAATCAATCATTGCCATTACGCTTGGAATTGCGATCTATGATTTAGCAAAACAGATATTTGAAAATGAGGTGCTCTATAGACGCTTTCACAATGAAGAGAACAAGCAGTACAAAATTTTAGGAAGATTTTTAATATCAATTATTATTGCTTTATCTATCGAAACTTTAATGGTCGTTTTCAAAATAGCGCTTGGTGATTATAAGGAAATGCTTGCAGCTTTTTGGCTACTTTTGGGTACAACTTTGATGTTCGTAGGGCTTGCTTTTTTTTACAAAATAGTTGTCTATCAAAAAAAGGGTGAAGATGATGATTAGAAAAAAGTATTTTATAGGAAGTATATTTAGTCTTCTTCTTTTTGTATCGACATCTATATGGGCTGAAAATCAGATTGAGACAAAAAAACAGATACAGCAAGAGATTTTTCAATCTATTAGACTCTTCGAAGAGTCTTTGGCCTTGAGACAAAAAATGATAGAGTCTTACAATAGGCTCCATATCAAATCTTCAAAAAAACAGCCCCTCAGCGGTAAGGATCTTCAAGAGCTGAGTGCCGGCACGAGCACTTTTTTAAAACAGAGAGAAAAACTTTATAAGCTAGCACTCAAATATGAAAAAGAGATGAATGCTACGCCTAATGATCAAATATCCAAAGATATACAACTCGCAAAAGTTTCTCTCTCTTTGGCATCTACATTGATAATGTATGACAATTGGATGTTGGCAATCTCACAATATCAAAATGATAGTCTTTTGAGGTTTCATCTCAATAATCCCGATAGTGGTTATGGTATAGGCTATAGGGAACTTGGAAATATAGCCTCATCTTTTGCTTCAAAAGAAAAAAGAGATCAAGTAGAGAATGCCATAAACTGGTATAAAAAACATAAAAATGATGCTATCGATTTTGAAGATTATAACTATATATCTACACTGATAATCAATAGCCCCTCATATGAGATGATACAAAAAAATGATACATCAAGGCTCTTTACTACCAAGATTACAAAAACAACATACGATGTCTATGATGCGGGCAAAACTGTAAAAAATGAAACTATAAATCTCGTGAGTTTACTCTTTGGTAATACGGTAGGTATGGTATCTACAAGAAAGGGGAAACTCTATAACAGCAGAAAGATTTTAAATAGTAAATCAAATCTAAAAGCCGGTGATATCTTGCTAGAGAAGACTCCCTTTAGACTCACAGATCATTTTATACCTGGGCATTGGGGGCATGCTGCTTTGTGGGTCGGGAATGAAAAAGAGCTTAAAGCACTCGGCATATGGGATGATGCTGCCATTGTACCTTATCATAGCGCGATACGAAACGGTAAAAATATTATCGAGGCACTCAGAGAAGGTGTTGTTATCAATAGCATGAAACACTTTTTAAATATTGATGACTTGGCGGTTATCAGAGATAAAAAGCTAACAGATGATGCAAAAAAAGAGATCATCCTCAATACTTTCCGCCAACTCGACAAAGCATATGACTTTAACTTTGATGCAAACAGTTGCGATAAAGTATATTGCTCGAAGCTTGTCTATATGGCTTATGGGGATATCCCCTGGCCCACATCAAGAACACTCGATAGATTTGTAGTAAATCCGGATGATATTGCATCATACATTGTACAAAATCCCGATTTTGAAGTAGTAGTGCTCTATCATGACGGCAAAGAGATACAAAACAATAAAAAGATTGCGATGAAAAATTTTCAAAACAAAAAATCTCTTATGCAAATATCTAAGAGAAAATAGTTTGTGATTGTTTGACATGAAGAGATTTCATACAATCCGACGGATTGTATGAAATGTTATGACATCTGTTTTGCAACTTCCGCTGCAAAATCTTCTTCTTCAACTTCAATACCCTCGCCTACTTCAAGACGAACAAATGAAGCTATCTCAGCACTTCCACCCGCTGCTTTTGCTTTACTTTCTATGAACTGCGCTACCGTGATAGTATCATCCATTACAAATTTTTGATCAAGCAAGCATTGCTCTTGATCAAGCGTTGTATTATCAGATATAAATCTTGCAAGCTGACCAGGGATGATTCTCTCCCAAATCTGCTCAGGCTTCCCTTCTGCTTTCAATTTCTCTTTTATCTCATCTTCGGCTGCGCTCAATATTTCAGGAGTGAGCTGCGCCATTGAGATATATTTTGGGATATTCAAAAGCGGCTTCCCAAGTCTTGCTCGCTCTTCATTCTCTTTTTCTATCTTGATGATACGCCCTTGCGTCTCTTCTTCTACGTATGCGATATCAAAATCTTTATAGCTCAATGTCTTTGGTTTCATCGCTGCTGCGTGCATCGCAACACTTTTAAGTGCATCTTGCATAGCCTCAGCAGTTTTTGCACTATCACACTCAGCGGCAATGATAACACCAACTTGTCCGTTTGCGTGAATATACCCGTTAAGTGCATCATTCTCGCCACCTTGTATCATCCCTGATCTTCTTACAACGATATTTTCACCAATCGTTGCTATTTGAAGAGAGAGATACTCACCAAAAGGCATACCATTGATCATTGATGCATTGATAGCCTCAGCATCTTGGAGATCATTTGCATATGCATGCTCAACGACATCTTGAACACATTTTTGAAACTTGTCATTTTGCGCAACAAAGTCAGTTTGAGAATTCACTTCAACAATAACGGCTTTTTTACCCTCAATTTTCATAGCGACAAGACCCTCTGCTGCTACTTTTCCTGCTTTTTTAGCCGCAGCTCCAAGACCTTGGTCTCTCAACCACTGCACAGCTTTATCCATATCGCCATCAGATTCAGTGAGTGCTTTTTTACAGTCCATTAAACCTGCATCAGTCATCTCTCTTAGTTTTTTTATATCACTTGGTCCAAAATTTGCCATAAATTACCCCTTCGCTAATTCTTTTGCGCTTGCAATACTCTCTTTAAAATCACCCTTAAAGCTATATTTTTCTTCCATTGTAGCGATCTGCTCATCACTCATATTTGCAACATCTGCATATGTGAAAAGTCCTTCGTTGTTAAGCTTCTCTTGATATGCTTTACCGATACCGGCAATTTTCGTAAGATCATCTTTTACCATCTCTTTTGTCTCTTCTTTGACAACTTCCTCAACAACTTTTACAGCAACTTCTTCGACAACTTCAACAATCACTTCTTCACTTGTTTCGGCAACAACTGCTTGCATCTCTTCTTCGCTTACGATTGTATTTTGTTCTACATTTTCACCTTGGTTTTCAGCATAGATCATTTTTCCTTCGTTGATTGCTTCAGCCATCTCTTTACAGAAAAGCTCTATTGATCTAATCGCATCATCATTACCCGGAATTGGATAGTCGATAAGATCAGGATCACAATTCGTATCAAGAGGAGCTATAACTTTCATCCCAAGTCTTCTTGCTTCTTTGATGGCAATATGCTCTTTAACGGCATCAACAACAAACATCATATCAGGAAGTTTTTTCATGTGTCTATACCCTTCTAGGTATGAATTGAGTTTATCTTTTGTACGACTGAGCATCAAAGCTTCTTTTTTAGTCAAAAGATTTATCTGACCGTTCTCTTCCATCTGTTCAATAATCTCAAGTTTTCTAATTGATTTTTTAATTGTCGGGTAATTTGTAAGCATACCACCGAGCCATCTTGTTGAAACATACGGCATTCCACAACTCTCAGCACTCTCTTTGATTGCTGCTCTTGCTTGTTTTTTCGTACCGACAAAAAGTACGCTCTCGCCTTTTGCAGCTGCATCCCTTACAACATTGTATGTATATTTGAAGTATCTCAGCGTCTTTTGTAGATCGATGATATATATATTTTTTCTTTCACCAAAGATAAATTTCTTCATCTTAGGATTCCATCTTCTTGTTTGATGCCCAAAGTGTACACCACACTCAAGCAAATCTTTCATTGTTACCATTTTTTCTCCTTGGTAGTTTTTTGTTTTTTACGCTATGCGTCTATTTGGTTTAAACCTCTGCAGCCCTTAACACAAAATGTGCAACCATAAGCAAGGAATAACTGCATGCGTATTTATATATCCATCAAAATGGAGCATAATTGTATCGAAATTTGCTTAAAAATTAAAAAGCTCTTTACACATCAGCATTCATGATCGCTATAAACATCTTTTTGAGTATCTTCTCAAAAAAGATTTTCTCTTCATCATCCAATATATCAAAAGTCTTCACATGAAAAGCAACCGCCTCTTTGAAAGCTTCTTTTGCCAACTCTTCACCTTGCGGGGTAATCTCAACAAACCTGCTTCTCTTATCTTGTTGAGAATCAACTCTTTTGATAAGTTTTTTTAACTCCAATTTGTTGAGAATTTTTGTCATACCACCCGAAGAAAATATCATATTTTCATACAACTCTGTTGGGGTTAGGCGTTTATTGAGTGCCAAAAGAGAGATAAGTACCTCAAACTCAGAAGATGTTAAAGCATATTTTCCGGCGAATATTTTCTCTTTTTTTTCTGTCAAAATTTTATTAATAAGCATCAAAGGGAGTGCTATGCCTGTAGTGATACGGCAATCGGATTGACCCTTAAATATCATATCTTGTAATAATTTTTGCTTTTCTTCGATAAAACTTAAAATATCACCCTTCATAAAAAAACACCCTTTATTTATTATCATTGTATTATGATTATCTTTAAAAAACAGCATTTATCTTTCTAGGAAGATAAAATTAAGTTTGAAAATGCTAAAATCAAAAAATCTAACATTGATTGGGGAAAGTATGAACTTATATAAAAGATATATAAAAATAGTTTTTTTAGGCACTCTTTTAATCTTTGGATTATCAGGATGTAGTGACAGCGACTCTACAAAAAATAAAAATGCACCCGCTTTACCTGTACAAACAGTAAAGATAGAACATCACGATGTATTTTTAGAGAAAATATATGCTGCAGAGATTGAGCCCTATAAAGAAGTTACAATTATCGCAAGGGTTCAAGGTGTTTTAGAAGAGCAGCATTTCAAAGAGGGAAGCTTCGTTAAAGAAGGTGCAAGTCTATATACTATCGAGCAAGATACCTATAGGGCAAAACTCGATTTTGCAAAAGCAAAACACAATCAAACGCTTAATGACTACAAAAGAGCTCAAAAACTCTATAAAACAAAAGCGATAAGCGATAAAGATTATGATAATTTTCTTGCCTCTTATGAGGATGCGAAAGCAAACCTCAAGCTTGCACAACTTGATTTTGACTATACGGAAATAAAGGCGCCTATAAGCGGTATTGTAGGGATAAAAAAGATGGATGTCGGCAACTTCATTCAAGCCAACACCCCTTTAACAACCATTACTGCAACCGATCCTATCTATGTAAATTTTTCTATCTCAAAGAATGATGCCGGTAGATTTATAGCGCAACTTAAAGAGCCTTCTATCGTTGTTAAAATCATCAAAAATAACGGAGAAAAGTCAAAAACAAGCGGTAAGATAGATTATATTGCTCCACAACTTGATGCAACTACAAATACATTGCAGTTACGCGCTATTTTTGATAACAGTGACAATGAATTTATAGCCGGAGATTTTACCGAAGTAGCTCTTGAAGGCTTGAAGATACCAAATGCAATCACTATCCCTGAGCAAGCAATCTTCCAAACGCAAAACGGTGCTATCATCTATGTAGTAGAAGACAATATAGCAAAACTAAGACCCGTAACGCCTGATATTCTCACTCCAAAAGGTATCATAGTCACCGGTCCACTCAAAGACGGTGAAGATATTATCATCAATAACATAATGAAAATACGACCCGATACAAAAGTAGCAATTATGCAAGAAGAGGGAAAATAGTATGTTCTCCTCGTATTTCATAAAAAATCCTGTCTTTGCCGCAGTATCTTCTATTATTATATTATTAGCAGGACTTGCTTCAATGATTGCCCTCCCGATAGAGCAATACCCAAAAGTTACACCACCTCAGATTATAGTAAGTGCAAACTATCCGGGAGCAAGTGCCGAGACTCTCTCTAAAACGGTTGCAGCACCCCTTGAAGAGCAGATAAACGGTGCGAAAAATATGATCTATATGAATTCAAGCTCTGATGATAGCGGTTCTGTAAGTATTAATGTTTTTTTTGAAGTCGGGACAAATGCCGATGGTGCAAAAATAGATGTCAACAATCGTGTACAAGCTGCACTTTCAAGACTTCCCGAGACCGTTCAAAGGTTGGGTGTGAATGTCGGCGAACGATCTCCAAGCGTTCTCATGTTTGGAATGCTCTATTCGCCACACACAACACATGATACCACATATCTTTCAAACTATGCACTCATCAATATTGCTGACGAGATCAAAAGAATCAACGGTGTTGGGGATGCTATCATATTCGGTGCAAAAGATTACTCCATCCGAGTTTGGATAGATCCTAAAAAATTATCACTATATAAATTGACGCCACAAGATGTTATCAGTGCGATACAAGAACAAAATGAGCAGTACGCAGCAGGTAAATTTGCATCCGAACCACTCAAAGAAAAACAGATGTTTACTTATACCATCCTTTCTCAAGAGCGTATGAGTTCGCCGGATGATTTTGGCAAAATCATCATTAACTCAAAAAGTGACGGTGGAGCACTTAGACTCAAAGATATTGCTACTATTGAGCTTGGATCAAGTAGCTATAACTTAACAACGAAATTAGATGGTTCTCCTGCAATTCCTATCGGTGTATTTTTGCAATCAGGTGCGAATGCACTCGATACCGCTGAGGGCGTCAAAGAGGTATTTAAAAATGTTGCAAAAAGTTTTCCCGAAGATATGGCGTATGAGATACCTTACGATACAACCGATTATGTCAAGATATCAATCAAAGAAGTTATCAAGACATTTATAGAGGCTATCATACTCGTAATGGGCGTCATCTTTCTTTTTTTACAAAACTGGAGAGCAACCATTATCCCTATTTTGGCAGTTCCCGTATCTATCATCGGAGCATTCGGAGGTATGTATCTTTTTGGTTTTAGCATTAACTTGCTCACTCTCTTTGGGCTTGTGCTCGCTATCGGTATTGTTGTTGATGATGCCATCATTGTTATCGAAAACGTTGAGCGACATATGAGCGAAGGTCTAGCCCCGAAAGAAGCGACGATCCAAGCGATGAAAGAGGTAAGCGGTGCGCTTATTGCAATTGTATTGGTTCTGTGTTCCGTGTTTATTCCTGTTGCATTTCTTGGGGGACTCAGTGGAGAAATGTATAAACAATTTGCCATAACCATAGCCGTTTCTGTTGTTATATCGGGTTTTGTTGCTCTCACTCTCACACCTTCACTATGTGCAACAATCTTAAAACCCGTTCATAGCGAACCAAAAGGATTTTTCAAATGGTTTAATGATACTTTTGAGAAAGCCACGCACGGATATAGTGCTATCGTGCAAAAAACTTTACGACATACTCTCATTAGTGCCCTTGTATTCGGTGCAATTATATTGACAAGTTTTTGGATGCTAAAAGCAATGCCAAACGCGCTCGTTCCACAAGAGGATCAAGGCACGATCTTTGTTTTTAGCTATAATCCTCCCGGCGCCTCTCTTAGTAGAACGGAAGCGCTCACAGATGCTATCCAAAAGCGTGTTGCCCAAGATAAAAATGTCAACCATGTTATTGCTCTTAATGGACTTGATTTTACGACTTTTTCCCAAAAAACAAGTGCGGCTGCAACCATTATCAAACTCCATCCATGGGACGAAAGACCTGATATCTCTCAGCATGCTGCTACTTTAGCTGGAAAATTTACCGGTGAGATCATGCAAATACCCTATGGTTTTTCTATCTCTGTACTTCCTCCGCCAATCATGGGCATGGGTGTATCAGGCGGTTTTGATATGTATGTACAAAATAAAAAAGGTGCAAACACACTTGAGCTTAATAAATATGTGCAAGAGATCATCCAAAAAGCCAATCAAAGACCCGAACTTACAGGCATAAGAACGACACTCAATACTATGGTGCCGCAATACAAGGTCAGCGTAAAATTGGATGAAGCAAAAGCAAAAGGTGTAAGTGTAGCAAGCATCTACAATACACTCAATGCAACACTTGGAAATTATTATATCAATGATTTCAACTTATACGGTAGAACTTATAAAGTAAATATCGCCGCAAAAGGTGATGATAGAAAGTCACCTGAAGATCTTAACAACATCTTTGTGAGAAACGATAAAGGAGATATCATCCCACTAGGAACATTGGTTCATTTTGAAAAAACCGTCGGTGCAGATCTTATCGAACGATTCAATCTCTTTCCCGCCGCTAAAGTTTCAGGGCAAAATGCCCAAGGATATAGCTCGGGTGATGCACTCAATGCCATAGAAGAAGTAGCCGATGAAGTACTTCCTGATGGCTATGGGATAAGTTGGGTTGGGACTGCATACCAAGAGAAAAAAATCGCTAGTGATTCAACGACGGCATTCGTCTTTGGTCTTATTTTGCTCTATTTAATTCTCGCAGCGCTCTATGAAAAATGGCTCTTACCGTTTTCTGTTATTATGGCTGTTCCTTTTGCTATCTTTGGAGCAGCTATTGCTACTCTTTTGCGTGGTTTGGAAAATGACATATATTTTCAAGTGGGACTTTTAGTACTTGCGGGACTTGCGGCTAAAAATGCGATACTAATTGTAGAATTTGCTATACAAAAGATGAATGAAGGATTGAGCATAAAAGATGCGGCAATAGAAGCTGCAAAAATACGACTTCGACCAATTATTATGACCTCATTAGCATTTACATTTGGTGTCGTCCCGCTTGCTATTAGTAGCGGTGCGGGAGCAGCGAGTCGTCATGCCATTGGAACAGGCGTTATAGGCGGTATGCTTGCTGCTACATTTATCGCTATTGTGTTTATCCCTCTATTTTTCATTTGGATATCCAAACTGACCGCAAAAAAAGGAGAAGCGTAATGAAAAAATATCTATTTTTAGTAAGCGCAGCACTTCTTTTTAGCGGTTGCTCTTTGCTTACACAAGATCCAAACTTACCGACTGTGAAACTGCCACAAAGTGCAGAAGATAATGCGGCTTATGCTGCTCTGCTTAAAGAGCGATGGTGGGAGAACTTCCATGATAAAGAGCTCAATGTATTTGTTGAATATGCGCTAAAAAATAACAGTGACCTACAAAAAGCAACGATCAACGTAGATCGCTTTAAGCAGTTCCTCGCTATCAAAAAAAATGAACAGATACCGGAACTAACAGGTTATGGAAGCGGTACACACAATGAGACAAACAAACATACTCCGCCGATGAACAGTGATATGACCTATGATGTCTATAAACTTGGACTTGATGCCTCTTTTGAAATCGATATATTAGGCAAAAGAGCTAATGCCACAAAAGCCGCTTATGAAGATATGATGCAAGAATACTATGTGCAAGCTTTTACCTATCAACAAGTTGTTAGTGATAGTATCATCGCCTATTATGGACTCAAATCAAATCAAGCACTCTACAATGAAGCACGCTCACAATACTCTGATCAGCAAAAAACTTATAGCAATATCAAACGCCAATATGAGAGTGGATTTATCGACAGAGGAAAACTCCTCCAAGAGGAATCCCTTTTGGAAAGTATGCATGACAATATGCTCGCCCAAAAAGAGATACTTGATAATTACAAAGTTGCTGTTGCTATTTTGGTTGGCAAAACACCTGATGATGTATTTAATGCGACCAGTATCATCAATATCAAAAACACCGCATACTCACCAAATATCCCCGTGCCGGCATATCTACCTTCGAACATACTCAACAAAAGAGCTGATATACAAGCAGCGGAGGCAAAAGTACGCTCAAGTGCATTTTCTGTAAGTGTTGCAAGAGGTGCCTATTTCCCTACGATCTCACTCACTGGAGCCCTAGGATATGCAAGCGGTGATCTGAGTACCCTTGTAAAATCGCAATCATCTGATAGCTCAGGAGGTATCAATCTATTTGTACCTATCTTGAACCTTGGTCAAATAAAAGCCTCTGTTGAAAATGCAAAAAATGATCAAAAATTAGCACTCATAGAGTATAAAGACGCGGTGAGAAATGCGTTTGGAGATATCAAAAAAGCACTTGTGACATACGATACAAACAAAGCAAGACTCAAATCACAACAAAAACGCTACTACGCAATCAGCACAAAAAATAAGATCGCAAAAGATCAATACAAATCAGGATACATAAGCTATCTTGAATATCTTGAGGCAAGGAGAGAAGCTTCAAGCGTTGCTATGGAGAAAGAGCGTATCAAATTTGAAGCACTCAAATCAGCGGTTAATGTCTATTATAATCTCGGGGGTGGATTTAACATAGCGGCACAACAAGAAACTGACCGCTAAACATCTAAAGCAAAAAATAAATCTTAAACTACCCCATCGGGTACATGATCGTTTGCTGAATCTCAGCAATACGCGTCATCGTCTCATCACTTAGATGCATATCCATAGCAGCAAGCGAAGGGGCAAGTTGCGCCTTGCTTGTCGCACCAATAATCGTAGAAGCTACAAAATCAAACTGTTTCGAATAGGCAACCGCCAAAGTGACGGGGTGGATGCCAAGCTCTTGAGCTAACTCGGCGTATTTTGCGGTTGTTGCAAGTGTTTTCTCATTGACAAAACGCGCAGCTTGTGCTCTGACTCTCGCTGATTTGTTGTTGATATAGGCTCCATATCGTGCATCTTGAGGTATCAGATCTCCATTGTATTTTCCACTAAGCACCCCACCGGCAATAGGCGAATAAGGCAGAAGTGATATCTGCTCATCTTGACATATCTTAGCTATCTCATCAAGCGCTCTTGGGTTATTGAGAGAAAAGTTATTTTGGATCGATTCAAATCTTGCGAGGCTGTATCTAGCAGCGCGTTCATTGGCTTTCGTAAGTCCGTAAACACTATCATTTGATGTGCCAATGTAACGTACTTTGCCCTCTTTGATGAGCTCATCAAATGCTCTAAGACTCTCTTCTATCGGGATAAGCGTATCGGGCCAATGCATCTGGTAAAGATCGAGATAATCTACCTTCAAGCGACGCAAACTTCCCTCAATCGCTCTTTTGATGTGAAACCTATCAATAGCAGTCAATCCATGACGAATGGGCGGAACAAACCAACCGTTTGCCGCACCTGCAACCTTGCTTGCCAAGATGATGCTCTCTCTTGGCTTACTCTGCAACCATTCACCTACCATCTCCTCTGTTTTACCTGCATCTTTTGCTGTTGGCGGCACGGGGTAGATCTCTGCTGTGTCTATAAAGTTGATCCCCTTATCATAAGCTTCATCAAGAATGGCAAATGCCTCTTTTTTATCACAACTACTTCCAAATGTCATGGTACCCATACATATGGGGCTCACCCTTAGTCCACTTCTTCCTATATATCTATATTGCATTGCTTCTCCTTGATTTTACTTTTGAATATTTTACAAAATCACTCAAACTTTCTGTCGTTTTCACACTTCTTGTGCAGTTGTGAATGCGAGCACTGCGAAGCACGAGCGTTGAATAACGCCCGCACAATTGTGAAACGACGATTTTCTTTTGATACTTTTCTTTACTAAAAAGAAAAGTTATAGAAACTTCTTTTTTTCTTCTTTCCACTTTTTAGAAAAGTGGAGTAAAAGCGTCATGCTCACAAAGTCGCGGGCGGCATATCCATGCTTGCTATCTG
>JAFGVX010000022.1 GCA_016937775.1 Campylobacterales bacterium
CATCGAAATGCATTAAGATAACTTTTGCCACTATTTCCCTCCTATTTATAAGATTAATTTTGCCTATTCATACGCTCTCTATGTGCTTTGAGATAGGCAAGTTCTTCCTCTACCTCATCTACATACTCTTCAAGAGCTTCGAGCTCATGTTCTCTACATCCGATGATCTCTACAGGTGCATCTACTCCAAAAAAATGCACCTCATAAACGCGGATTACTTGTAAAAACTCGCCTACCGTTTTGATGTAGCCTTGCGACCCTTTTTTCATCATCAACTCTCCAATCGGGGAGTGGGGATAAGTTCCGTCATTGACAATATCCTCCAAAAGCTCCACCTTTTGCCCTATATGAAACTTTTGTATCTGTGCATCTTTGCCTGAACGCTTCGCTGTGACACTATCGTGCAAAACAATCTCTTCTTTATCAACAGCCACAACTATTTCCTTGTGTTGGTGTACAGCTTGCGCATCCACTCATTTTTCCATCTTTAAACATACCCCAGATATCAGAAGCACTTGGCGCATATCCGTTTTTGAACTCTCCATATACTCTTAGAAGCGAAAATTTCAAGAAATCCAAAAGACGATTTTCATCACTATTAAAGTTTTCAAATCCTTTTTTGATAAGTGTCCCATACTCTTTGAGTATATGAAATCTTTTTACATTTACAAGCCGTGCATCATACTCCATATCAAAAAACTCAAAATACTCTTCAGCATCCGTCAATTCATAAAATTCTTTTAGTGATCTATTATTTGACATACTCTCTCCTTTTACCTTTTATGAACACGGTGTGTCTATGTGTGTATTTTGAATCACATTAACATTTGGCACTTTTTTATCAATCTGCGTTGTCAATGCATCCGCATCTCTCTCTCCGGTTCTTATTCTCTCAACTCCAAGAACAGGAGTCCACCACATCTTTCCTGCACCGCGTCCCAAATCATGACAATTTGCTCTGATGCACTCTTTTGCCGTTTCTAAAAATTTATCGTTTGAGACTACGATCTCTAGTTTAACTTTTTCAAAAAGATCGGGTGCGCTCTGATCAGCTTCTATAACTCCAAGTGATCCCTTGCCAATCACCGTGCTTACCGTTACTCCCTCGATATTATTCTTAAAAAGATCCTCTAAAACCGATTTCAAGCTGTTTTCATTAAATACCGCGATTAGCACATACATCTTAGACTCCTAAATCAGATTTGAGAACTGCAATCCAATCCTCAATTCTTTGCTCTGTTTTATCGGCTTCGTTATGGTTATCGATAGCCAATCCACAGAATTTACCGTCAATCTCTGCCAATGAAGATTTATATGTATAATCATCTTTGGAGATTGCACCTATAGGCTCAGCACCAACTTTCGTGAAGAGTTGATAAAACTTCCCTAAAGCCGAACAAAAATGCTCGCCATGCTTATCACAATCACCTGCTCCAAAAAATGCAACTTTTTTTCCTTCGAAGTCACCTTCGTTATCTATCTCCAAAAGTGCATCAACCCAAGAGAAATGCGGATCGCCTTGACCCCAAGTCGAACTCCCTATAAAGAGAACATCATACTCTTCAAATTGATCGAGATCATCATAATCTTCTTCCATCGATATGACACTCTCTTCATCAACATCAAACGATTCAGCCAGTTTTTCTGCTACCTCTTTTGTCGAACCGCCTGCACTTGCGTAAAAAATCCCTATATTCATACAATCTCCTTTAAGCAACTTGTTTATATTGGTCGTAAATTGCCATTGCATCTTCGAGCATCTTCTCTCCGCTTGTAACCAACTCTTCATAACTTCTAAATGAATACCTATGGGCATCCTTGAAAAATTTATTGGCAATAACAATCTTATCAGCAATTACCACGGCTCTTCCAAATCCCTCATGACTCATCTCCATAATAACACTACACATAATTTCCGTCTTCATTTCAAAAGCAAGGGCAAGGGCTTGAAAAATGAGTCTGATATCTTTGATTTGCATCTCATCGATATCTGCGATAACGGGGATATTTTTTAGATCTTCTTTGCTCTTGACATATTTCTCTTTGAGTAACTCTTCATCGCTTTTGTTTGTCCAAACGCCAAATTGATCCATGGCTCTAACTTGTCCTATGAGTGTTTTTATGAAAAGACTTCCCATTTTTAAGCCCCTTTTTTCTCTATAATTTTTTTTATAAAAGGAGGCGGATTTGTGCCAAGCATGGTCTTCAATTTATCAATCTCGTTATTAATAGAGACAATCTCTTTATATTTGATAGGAAAGATTCCTTTATTGATAACCTTTGCTGCAGCAGTCGGACCGATATTTGTAAAATAGACGATGTCAATCCCAAGAAGTTTCGCAATAGTCTCATCGGTATCTTTCTCTCCAATGTTTACGACACTATAAAGGTCGCTTTTCTCGCTACTAATGTTATAGATGTGAAACTGCTTTGCACCACCAAAGTGTGCATCAATATTTTTACTATCATTCGTTGCAAATGCAACCTTGATAATACCTTTTTCAAGTGATATCTTTTGCACCTAGTACTCCTTATATAAGATATATTTTATATATACAAGAAGTGTTCCTTTGAAATCAAAGAGTGATCTCCACAATTTTCCCCATGATAATCTCGGCGAATTCTACACCATAGCTATAGCATGCTTGAAGCTCCTCTTGCGTAGGAATAAGCTTGATCTTAAAGGGTTGCAAGGGCACTCGAAAATTCAGCCCTTTCATTCGTTCACAGATCATATCAGCAGCCTCGCCACTCCAACCATAACTACCAAATCCTCCGCCAACTTTACCTCTCTTTTCTAAAAGCATCATGCAACTTAAAAGCTCCCATGCAGGTCGTGGCAAATCTCCGTTGATTGTGGGGGCTCCAATGAGAATACCCGTACTTTCCTCTAAAATATTGAGCATACTCGGTTCATCTAAAGCGCTTAGATCATAGATATTTGCGATAACTCCCTCGATACTCTCCATCCCCTCATATATCTTTTGTGCCATATCTTGTGTATTTTTATAACTAGTAACATAAAATATAGAAGCAATCTTTTTGCCGCTACTTCTTTGGCTTTTTGCACTCCATTGCCCATAAAGATCGATATACTTTTGAGGGTTTGAGCGAATAATTGGACCATGAAGTGGAGCAATTGTTTCAATCTCACATCTTTTATAGAGCTGTAAAGCATTTAAAACATCGCTCTTGAAAGGACGCATAATGTGGTCATAATAGTACTTAAAAGCATAATCAAAATCACCTACAAGATTATCAAAAAGTCGCTCATCATAATAGTGGCTACCAAAAACATCTCCACTAAAAAGTATTTTTTCATCTTCTAGATAACTGCTCATCGTCTCAGGCCAATGTAGATTTGGAGTACTTAAAAATCGTAATCTTTTTTCCCCACACTCCAATACTTTGCCTGTACTAACGACTTCAAAATCCATAGTATCGCTGTGCGTGATTGATTTAAGCATACCGATTGCCATAGGAGAGATAAATATCTTCACATTCTTGGCTCTTCTGACAAGCTCGGGAAGTGTACCGGAGTGATCGGGTTCTAGATGATGCATAACTATATACTTTATCTCATCATACGAACATATGGACTCTATCTTCTCAAAGAAGAGTTCGCTAAACTCCTCTTTGACCGTATCTAAGATGATCACGCCCTCATCAGTTTTGATAAGATAGGCATTATACGTCGTGCCGTTTGCCGTTTTCATGATGATATCAAATGTCCTGATGTCACTGTCGCTCACGCCTATGTAATAGACATCTTCTTTGATGCTAATAATGTCACTCATCTTGGTGCTTTAAAAGGATTCTTTGAAGCCACAAAGGTGGCTCCTCTTTGATAAGTGTTTGTACCTTGAGTATTGCCGCATCGACACTCTCATGCTCGTCTGCAGATCGAAGAGGTATAATCCCTGCTCTTTGCACCATCGCTGCTGCTTTAGGTCCGATTTGAAGCACATAAACAATATCACACTCAGCAATGCACTCTATCTTATAGAATAGCTTTTCACTCTCATCCTCTTTTCTCAAGGAGGAGTCAATCTCTTTGAGAAAAGAAACACTCTCGCGGTTTACTTCATAAACAAAGAACTTTTGACACCAACCAAAATGTTCATCTATCATCTTGTTCTCTTTGGACGCAAATGCAATTTTCATAAAACATATACCTTTATTTGTTTATCAATTACACTACTGAGTGCTTCATAAACCATACTATAAGTTCCCGTAAAAGAGAGAGAGCATCCAGAGCAGTTGCCTTGATAAACAAGCCTTATCTCCATATTATCACCATCAACAAACTCGACCAAAATGATATTGCCACCGTCTTTGAGTAAAACAGGTCGGATATATCGATCGAGTGCATCCTCTATAAGCACTATCTTCTCATCATAACTTTTTCCTCTAAAGAGCTCATTGCACTGACTTTTTAAATCCTCTACACAATCGAGTCCGCCTAGTTGCATCTTTGCCATGGGATGACCATCTTTTGCAGCGTAAAGCATCGCATCAAAGCCTTCTTTGAGTCGCTCTTTATCGGTTCTATCTTTTAAAAGCCAAAGTGCTAGATGAAACGATGCATTGCGATGACCAAGAGCAAAAGCTTCTCGAAGATAAGAGAGTGCCTTTTGCTCATCTGTTGCTACACCTATACTATTTTGATACATAAGTGCGAGATTATAATAGGCTGAAGCGTTATGATACTCAAGTGCTTTCTCAAACCACTCTTTTGCTCTTGAAATATCTTTTTGCACCCCTTCACCCTTAAGATAGAGGAGCCCTAGATTGACCATCGCTTGATCATTATCTTTGCTTGATTCATCAATCCAAAGATTAAAAGCCTGTTTATATTCTCCAACCTTATAGGCTTGTAACGCTTGAGTATGGCTCATATATTTTCTCCTTTTAGCAGCACTCTAATTCACAAAGCTCCATAGCTATAATCCCACTTTCAAAATCATACTCCTCAAAGAGATCATAGATATAAAAAAGGTTTGAACAGACTTGGTAGAGCGTATCTTTATGCTCTTTAGCCGAGAAAACCTCTTTATAATCTTGGGGGATCATCTCCATAAATCTTATCCAAAATGCATTTTTTGATTTTGGTTCACTCTCAAAAAGTTCACACATCGCATCTAAAACTACCGATGCATTTTCATAACAGTCAATATTTTTAAAACTCACATACCTATCTCTTATGGACTCTCGCATCAATCACCCTCACATCCACAACTGCAACTTCCGGACTCTCCGGGATCCAAGAGCTCCTTAAAATTACTCTCATCAAGTTTTGTGAAACTATCTGTTTTAAATGCTTCATATATCTCATCTATCGTATAGATTGTTTTGGCACAAGAGAAAACTTTGAGATTTTCTTTGGTAAACTCTCTATATATGCCCTCACCCATATAGTAAAAAAGTGTTGCACTGACTCCTTTACCAATCAAAAACTTTGCGGTATCCAAGCCATTGCCACATGCTTCATTTTCTATAATTTCAAAGCCCCCTGATTGCTCATCGAGTAATGCAAAAAAGGGAGCATTTCCATAATATTTTGACATTGCCTTAGACTCTTTTGTGTCCAATGGTATCGCAATCATATATCATCCTTTTTAAATGAACTATTTTATCTATGCAAGAAGTGTTCTCTTGAGATAATTCTCGCCGGAATGAAACTTGCATAATCACAATGAAAGAACAAAAAATATTGGATATATTATGGTAAATAAAAAACTCATAAAAGACCTTTTAAATGAATCCGCTTGTTCACACAATACAAACAAAAAAAGCAGTTGCGACAAACCAAAACCGGGAGCAACAAACGGCGGGTGTGCCTTTGAGGGTTCACAGATATCACTTTTTCCTTATGCAGATGCGGTGCATCTTGTACACTCGCCTGCAACTTGTCAGGGAGCCTCTTGGGAGACAAGAGCAACACCTACAAGCTACAAAGGAGAGAACAATACTCCCCTTGGATACTATACAGATATCACAACCAATGATGTGATATTTGGAGGCAATAAAAAACTCGAGGAGTCCATCGAATATATAGTTACATACAAAAATCCAAAAGCGATATTTGTCTATGAGACCTGCGTGAGTGCTATGATTGGTGATGATATGGATAATATCTGCAAACGAATGCAAGACAAATATGGTATCCCCGTCATAGTCGTGCATGCTCCCGGGTTTGTCGGTAGTAAAAATCTCGGCTCTCGTCTTGGCGGCGAAGCTGTGCTTGAGCAGCTCATAGGCACAAGAGAACCTAAGAGTATCCATCCATATGGCATCAACCTCATCGGTGAATATAATGTCACGGGAGATATGTGGCAATACACACCTATCCTAGAAAAGATTGGCATCAAGATTGTCTCTACGCTTGCCGGAGACGGCAGGATAGAAGATATCCAAATGGCTCATAGAGCCAAACTCAATGTTATCGTGTGTGCTAAGTCACTCATCACGCTGTGCAGAAAAATGCAAGAGAAGTACGATATTCCCTATATATCCGTCTCATTTTATGGCAAAAGAGATACGACCAATGCTATCATGAGCATCGTCAATGCCTTTGGAGATGAAGAGCTAAACAAAAAAGCAAAAAAAATCATAGCCGAGGAAGAGGCGAAGCTCGATAAAGCGCTCTTGCCGTATCGAAAATTTTTCGATCATAAAAAAGCGATTCTCAACACAGGTGGCAATAAATCATGGTCGATCGCTTCTGCCTTACAAGATATCGGCATCGAGGTGGTAGCAACGAGTATCAGAAAAGCGACTTTAGAAGATATAGAGATCGCCAAAGAGTATGTGCCTATACTCATGAAAACACCGGCTAATGAACAAGCAAAGCTCATCGATGAGCATAATATCGATATACTCCTCGCCGGTGGTCGTAGTCTTTATACTGCTATCAAGAAAAAAGTAGCCTTTGTAGATGTAAATCAAGAGAAAAAAGTAAGTTATGGTGCTTATAGTGGGCTTGTAAACTTAGCAAAAAATGTGGCATACGCACTTAATAACCCTGTGTTTAAAGTTGTTGGCACAAAAGCCCCTTGGGAGAGTTAGTTGTATTTAACTGGTATGGTTATGATGTTTTTAAATTATTTATTTCACTCATACCCAACATCCACCTTTACACCCAAAAGCTTCTCACTATCATCTTCATCACTTTTCAGATCCAAAAGCAACTTGTCAAAGTCATTCATAAAGAGCCTATCTTGCACGATACGATATTTTTCAAATTCGCTAAAAGCTTTTTCATCTGCTATTTTTTTAGTGATTTTCCCTGTATCTTGCAAAATCTCTCTATCATCAAACTCCAAAAAAGCATCAAGCCTTTTTGCCCAATCTTCCATAGTCATAGGGATATTTCTTTTTGCTCTA
>JAFGVX010000023.1 GCA_016937775.1 Campylobacterales bacterium
AGCATTGCCGAGAGAAAACTCCTCAAAGAACTCAGAACAAAAGTGTAGTAGAGAGATTATGCTTTAGAGGGTCAATTTTATGACTCTGCCGTTTATCTCTAAGCTTTTAAAACCATAATGCTCCTTGATCCACTCAAAACTCTTTTTAGTATAAAAGACAACATGCGTTGGATCCTCTTTATAGTACCAATTTTCAAAGTCAATATCCTCACTATATATCTCTGTCATGATATAAAGTGCTCCGCCTTTTTGCAGCATATTTTTTAACTTCTTAAACTCTTTTTTAGGGCTATAAAAATGTTCTATAACCTCCGTGCAAGATATATAATCATATCTCTTCTTTAAAAGTGCAATATCAGTAAAATAATAGGGGTCATATGATTTAATATCATATCCAATTTCTTGAAGCTGTGCAACGACTGCAGAGTCCCTACCTGAACCAAAGTCAAGCCCTTTTGCATCAAAAGATTGCTCTTTTTTTATACGCTCAACAACAGGAAAAACAAATGCCCTATATCCACGCTCGTTTGCATCATTTTTATGCAAATCATAGCGCCCTTTTTCCTTATCTTTTGGAAGAAAATTACTCTTGGGTTTCATGATACAATCGCACACTTTGCAGTGATAAAATCTGCCCGAAAGTATCTGAGTAGTAAATAAATTGTCACACAATATACAATGCAAAATAACTCCTTACTATTATGGTAGCAAATCCTCCTTATAAAGATAGCTTAGGATATAATTTTGCTATGAAAAATCTAAAAAATGCCCTGCTCCTTAAACAACTTTATCTGATGAGAATATTGGGATATAGATATGTAGATAATATCGCAATATCAGACGCAACAGAGCACAATGTCATACTTCCTAGCAATATAGAGAACCTCGAAAAACAGGCAAAAAAATGTATGCTGTGTGAATTGAGTAAGACGAGGAAATCTGTTCTCTTTGGAGTGGGAGACAAAAAAGCAAAGATAATGTTTATAGGTGATGCTCCAAGTACTAGCGAAGACAATGAAGGCAAATTCTTTATAGGAAGATTCGGAGAGATGCTGAGCGATATGATCACAAAGGTGTTAAAGCTACAAACAAAAGATGTCTATGTCACTAACCTTGTCAAATGCAAACCTTATGGCGGTAAAAAGATTAGTCCGATAGATATCCATGCTTGCCACCCCTATCTAATGAAGCAGATAGAGCTTATAAAACCAAAAATTGTCGTCACATTGGGAGAGAAAGCGTATCAAAATCTTAGTGGTGATGATACTGCTCTAGAGCAGATTAGAGGTGCTTTAATACAAAGAAATAACTATACCATCATACCTACATATCATCCGAGTTTTTTACTCAAAAATCCCTCATATAAAAAAGATGTTATGGAAGATCTAAAAAAGATAAAAGAGGTGCTAGAGCAGATGCTCTAGCACTCATTAGATATCGTCAGAGTTTACGATATCTTCTATTTTTTTAACGATACTTGGATCTTCAAGTGTCGATGTATCTTGCGTGATAGCTTCACCTTTAGCGATAGAGCGAAGAATTCTTCTCATAATCTTGCCTGATCTTGTTTTTGGTAGGTCAGGTACGATGACTATAGAATCACAAACAGCGATAGCACCAATCTCTTCTTTGATAATCTTATTGATATCTTGCGCTATATCCATCTCTTCTGCTGTTGTGTCTTTGATCGTCTCTTTTAAGACGATATAGGCAAAGATACCCTCACCTTTTATAGGGTGTGGCTTTCCGACAACCGCAACGGCGGCAACATGGCTATGCTTCTTTACGGCAGCTTCAACTTCAGCAGTCCCCATTCTGTGACCAGAAACATTGATGACATCATCTGTTCTCCCTGTGATAGTGACATATCCATCTTCATCTATCATAGCGCCGTCACCCGTAAAGTAAACAGGCTTCCCGTCTTTTTTACAATCCCCAAAGTATGACTTGACAAATCTATCAGGATCGCCCCAAATCGTTCTTATCATACTTGGCCAAGGTTTTGTAACACACATAAAGCCTTTCTCGCCTATAGGTGTAGGATTTCCCTCTTCATCTATCACCTCAGTGATGATACCGGGAAGTGGGAATGTTGCACATGCCGGCTTGATAGGTGTAGCGCCCGGAAGTGGGGAGATCATATGTCCACCTGTTTCTGTCTGCCAATAGGTATCAACGATAGAGCATTTACTCCCGCCAATCTCCTCATAGTACCATTTCCAAGCAGGAGGATCGATAGGCTCACCCACTGTTCCAAGGATTCTTAAGCTAGAGAGATCATATTTTTTAGGCTCATCAGCTCCCATTTTATGAAGCAATCTGATAGCAGTCGGTGCCGTATAGAATTGATTGATCTGATACTCCTCTACCATTCTCCAACATCTTCCGGCATCCGGGAAGGTAGGAACACCCTCAAACATCACCGTCGTTGCCCCTGCAGCGAGTGGTCCATAGACTATATAGGTATGACCCGTGATCCAACCAACATCGGCAGTACACCAATAGGTATCATTATCCTTGATATCAAAAACCCACTCCATAGTCATCTGCGCCCATAAGATATATCCGGCTGTTGAATGTTGCACACCCTTAGGTTTTCCGGTACTTCCACTTGTGTAAAGTAAGAAGAGTGGATCTTCGCTATCCATCATCTCATCTTCGCAGACATTTGATTCATTTTTGATAAGTTCATTATAGGCATAATCACGCCCTGCTATCCACTCGATATCCTCACCGTTTCTCTCTACGATACAAACAGCTTTTACACACTCACAACCATGCTCAAGAGCCTTGTCAACAACAGGTTTGAGCATATAAGGACTACCCTTTCTAAATGCACCATCGGCTGTTATAACAAGTTTTGCTTCGGCATCGATGATTCTATCTCTGAGTGCTTCGGCACTAAATCCACCAAAAACGACAGAATGGATAGCTCCTATCTTTGCGCAAGCGAGCATGCTAATCGCTGCTTCAGAAATCATCGGCATATATAAAACAACTCTATCACCTTTTTGAATACCAAATTGGTTTTTAAACATATTTGCCGCTCTATTAATCTCATACCAAAGCTCTCTATAGGTAATGATTCTTTGATCCCCGTTATCACCTTCAAAGATAATAGCAGCCTTATTTTTCTTTGTAGCTATATGTCTGCCGACACATTGATGCGCCACATTGAGCTTTCCACCCTCAAACCACTTATAAAACGGAGCGTTATCTTCGTTGAGCACTCTTGTAAAAGGTGCAAACCAATCTATCTTCTCCTTCGCATATTTAGCCCAGAAACCCTCATAATCTCTACTTGCCTCTTCGGCAAGTGCTCGATACTCGTCCATGCTTTTAATCGTTGCATTTTTCGAGAGTGCTTCACTTGGGTAATATACTTCTTTTAACATACTTTCTCCTTCTTTGTTATTTAATTTTCTCTATATTTTTTAACTTCAGATACATCATAGCTGTCATTATCGCATCATTGAGTGCATCATGCGAATTGAGTTTTGGCAGACAAAGATTTTTTAGTATCGTATCAAATCTTAGGTCAATATTGCCTTGAGGAATAAATTTTATCTTCTTGTCATAGTACATTGCAGAGACCTCAACCTGCTTATTTGGAAGTTTAATCCCAAAAAGAGGTTTTATATACTTATCTATCATCGCAACATCAAATTCAAGATAGTATCCGACAAGTGTTCTGTTGCCAATAAAAAACAAAAATTCCTCCATCGCCTCTTTTATATCAACAGCCGCTTCTAGATCACAGTTTCGTATCATATGAATCTTTATGCTCTCTTTGTTTATCAAACTATCTTGCTTTATCAAGATATTTAGAGCTTCGTTGCTTAAAATTTTATTTTGTTTTACCTTAACAGCACCTATAGAGATGATAGAATCTCTCCTCTTATCCAGCCCTGTCGTCTCTGTATCGAAAACAACACATTCATCTTTGGGGACATTTTTATCAAAAAGAGGGGCAAATCTCTCATCTTTTAAAGATTTTTCGTTTTGTCTCCTAAAAAATGTGCTCAACATTGTATCACCCCAAAGATGAGAGTTTAAAATGATAACTCACTATCTGCTTAAATTTTTCAGCTGTTTTGAGTGCATCTTTGAGCATATCTTTATCCATTTTCCCCATATTTTCTATGGAAACATAGTTGTCTATGTGCTCACCATTCTCTCTTTTTTTAAGCTGAGCCCCCAGTCTCAGCGTATTGATAGCGATAAGTGCTTGAAGTATATCCCTGCTATCCTCACGATTTAAAAAGCCAAGATTATTGAGCTCTTTTATCCTATCGTAAGTATTTGTCGTCCTGATACCGTTTTCCAAAGCTAGGACTCTTGCTCCATGCACTATCAAAAAGAGAGCCGTCTTTTTGATATCTATCTCGTTTTTATGCTCTCCTGTTGCCGTTACAAACTGCGAAAAGAGTCCGAGTGCCGACTCAAAACTCTCAATTGGTTTTGCAAAATACCTTATGATGTTTGCGCTATTTGCAGTTGATTCAAACATATAATCTATGAGTATTTTATGGAGATCTTCTCTGCCGGCAATAACGCGCGAATCAAAAAGTGTTGCCATATCTATGAGATTTTTTTGAATAGGATTATCTATCCACTCATTGATTGCGTGTTTGTACCCGCTTAAACTCTGTCTCCATTTAGGGTTTGTAAGCATGACATTGCCGGCACATCTCGGGTAACCTATCTTCTCTAGTGTATCATAGAAGATATCACAGTACTCTTCGGCATCTTTGGGCTCAAATCCATCCTCAAAGATGATAGCATTATCCTGATCTGTTCTGAGTATCTGCTCAGCTCGTGCTTCACTCCCTAAAAGTAAAAGAGCCATCTTGCTTCTCCATGATTCTGGGAAGATGAGCATAAAGAGCTTATTGTACATCTTTGTGTTGATCTCATTAACAAGTTTAGCGATATATCTACTCTTAACCCCTTTGGTATAGAGAGAACTTATCATGATATCAAGCCTACTTGCCGCATCAACGACCTCTTCGATACTGCTCGCTTTATCTATCTGCGTGCTGAGAAGATAGGACTGATTTGAGAAAAAGCTCATAATGTCGATAAGCTCTAAACTACCGAGTATATTCTCCTCATCATCCAATATCGGCATATGTTTGATAGAATTTTTTGTCATAAAAAGAAGTGCGCTAAAGAGATAGGCTCCCTCGCGTAAACTCAAGATAGGATAACTCTGGATATCAGATATTACTTTGAGGTTTTTTCTCTCCTCGTTGAGGATGAAATAGCGAAGATCCGCATCTGTGACGATCCCATACCCTTTTATATTTTTCACCAAAAGAGAGTTGACTCCCTGATCTTGCATGATCTGCAATGCTTCTTTGATAGGCATATCATGTGTAACGACACAAGGTTTATGCAAGATGCTGCGCTCAACACGCGCAAGCATGATATCACTCATAGAGGCAAACTCTTTTTTCTGCTTGATAAGTTCTATCTTTTGGATGATTGATGAGAAAAAATACTCTTTAAACGAGGGATAATTTTCACAAAGTTGTAAAAATGGCTCTTTTTCCAGTTCATAACATATAAGCTCTTGGGTTACGAGATATCTCTCTTTTGAAGGCTGCTCTTTGAGTATCTCTTCACCTCCGAAGATATCGTTTTCATGATAGATATTGACTACCTCTTCATCTCGAAAAGACTCCACAGCACCCTTGATAACAATATAGACCCTATCACACACTCCTCCTTGATCGATAAGTATCGTATCGTCAGGATAATAAGCGATCTGCATACTATGTTCAAGAAGTATAAAAGCTTTTTCATCCACCAAAGAAAATGGTGGATGTGGATGAAGATTTTTCAATAATTCAGTCAATAATTTTTCCCTCTTTTAAGTGTCGCAAAAGCGACACTTTTTTAGTGTGAAACTGCACCCTCTGCTCCAATCCCTGTTTGTGATCGTACATCTTGTGCATCAAATGCCTCAATCTCTTTTTTGGCATCATCGCTCTTGTCTGTTATGGAGAAGAACCAGATACCGATAAATGCTACCGTCACTGAAAAGAGTGCCGGATATTTATATGGGAATATCGCAGTTGCCTTGATAAAAGCAGCCTTGGCAGCAGCAGCAGCTTCAAGTCCATGAGCAGCAACTGCAGCATCAACAGCAGCTTTTAACTCATCTGCATGGATAATCTCTGCCCATACAATTGGCCCCAAAACAACCAACACGACTGCTGTTAATAGACCAAGTGCTCCACCTGTAACCGCACCTCTTGTCGTGAGTTTTTTCCAAAACATTGAAAGAAAAAGAACAGGAAAGTTAGCACTTGCTGCGATAGCAAAAGCAAGACCAACCATAAATGCGATATTTTGTTTCTCAAATGCAATACCTAAGATAATAGCAATTATCCCAAGCATAAGCGTAGCCACTTTAGAAACTCTCATCTCGCGTTGCTCATCGATCTTTCCTTTCATAAATACACTTGCGTAAAGGTCATGTGAGATCGCCGAAGCACCCGCAAGTGTAAGCCCTGAAACGACTGCTAAGATCGTTGCAAAAGCCACGGCAGAGATAAATCCTAAGAAAAAGTTGCCACCAACAGCATGTGAAAGGTGAATCGCTGCCATATTATTACCGCCAAGTATCGGTGAACCACCTTCTTTAGCCTGTTTAACAAGATCAAGATATTCAGGATGATTGAGCACCATAACAATCGCACCAAAACCGATGATAAAGGTAAGGATATAGAAGTACCCTATGAAACCTGTTGCAAAGAAGACAGATTTTCTCGCCTCTTTTGCATCAGCAACCGTAAAGAATCTCATCAATATATGCGGAAGTCCCGCTGTTCCAAACATGAGTGCTATACCAAGGGAAATAGCCGAGACAGGATCGCTCACTAAACCACCAGGAGCCATAATTGCTTCTCCCTTAGGATGCACTTTTGTCGCTTCAGCAAAAAGTGCTTCGGGAGAGAAACCAAATTGCAACATAACGGCAAGTGCCATAAATGTAGCGCCTGAAAGGAGCAATACAGCTTTGATGATCTGTACCCAAGTTGTCGCAAGCATACCACCAAATGTAACATACATAATCATCAATATACCGACCAAAATAACTGCCCAAGAGTATGGAAGTCCGAAAAGCAACTGGATAAGCTGCCCGGCACCTACCATTTGTGCTATAAGATAGAGTATAACAGTAGCAATGGAACCAAACGCAGCAAGCGTTCGGATGGGCATTTGTTTCAATCTATACGCAGCCACATCGGCAAATGTATATTTTCCAAGATTTCTCAGTCTCTCAGATACCAAAAAGAGGATTACAGGCCAACCGACCAAAAATCCTATAGAATAGATAAGTCCATCATAACCCGCACCATAAACTAATGCTGAAATACCCAAAAATGACGCCGCAGACATATAATCACCCGCAATCGCAAGTCCATTTTGAAGTCCTGTGATGCCTCCACCTGCTGTGTAAAAATCTTTTGCAGTCTTTGTTCTTTTCGCAGCCCAATAGGTGATACCAAGCGTACCGCTCACAAAAACCAAGAACATGATAATAGCAGAGATATTTAACGGTTGTTTTTCAACCTCCCCCTCAAGTGCACCTGCAGCAAATGCTGCTACACCCAAAGCTAAAAATGCAAATATAATCTTCTTCATAATTATCCCTTCACCGATTCTTTGATTTGACGGCTTAGCTCATCGAACTCTCCGTTTGCCCTTCTGACATAGATACCCGTCAACACGAATGAAAAGACAATGATAAATATACCAATTGGAATACCGATAGTCATCACGCCATCCCCCATCTTGGCACCTAAAAGTGAAGGATCAAATGCAATAACCAATATAAAAACATAGTAAACAACAAGTATAGCGATAGAGAGTCCCCACGCTAAAAAACTTCTTTTTTTGACTAACTCTTGATATTTTAAATTCTCTTGAATCTGTTTTACAATTTCTTGTTTCATCTTTTATCCTTTAAAAGTTGTAATTGACGATGAATCTATACTCATTCCAATCAAGTCCGGGAGCAAAATCACTTGGGAAGTTCCCTCTAAATCTCAATTGCAAATCACTTCTTGCTTGGTAGATAAGATCAAACCCATCCTCTTTTGCCGTCCAAGCCGTGCCTGCTTGGTAAGTGTTGCTTGCTCCTACATCAAACTCTGTATGGTAGAGCGTTGCTTTGAGTGGCACACCTAAGCTACCAAAATCATATCCTACTGCCACTTTTAAAGCATCAGTATCTGAGAAAAATTGATGTCTTGTAACCATTCCTTGGGTAAATGCAGGCATTCCACCCCATGGAGTTATGATACCGCCATTCATAGTGCCACTACTTGAATCTGTTTGTGAATACGCAACATATCCACTAAAAGCACCATAATTAGCACCTATCTTAGCAGCCCAATAGTTACTATCGACATCACCTGCAAGTTTATCGCCGATATCGCTCTCATTGATATATTGCAAAGCTCCGTTGATGCCTACGCTATCATTTATCTTGATGCTGTAATCAGCTTGCAAGTAAAGTGCATTGAGGATATCATGAGCATAGTAATCCCATGCTTGAAGCTTCAACCCCTCCACTCCACTATAAATGGCAGCAACGGCACTCACACCGTCCGTATCTGTTCCTGTACCAAGTGCAACAACACCCATATCTCTAAAGTTTCCGCTTGTAGCCTCTTTAAACCCAAGTCCGTAACCGCTCTGAAGACTCAAAGCCCCGGGAGAGTACACATTCCCAAAAGTTCCCACTGCTTCTTTTGTTACATGCGCTGCGATAAGCGTGGTATCCGGGATGTCCGTGTTACTTACAACAAGTGCCTCAAAAAGGTTTGGCAACATTCTTGCATCATCGCTTCCTGCTAAAGGTGTATCTAGTTTTTGGCGACCTAATTTTATATTTGTATTTCCGATAGCATAGTTGAGATAGAGCTCCCCTACATATGCATAAGAGTCAAAATCACCTCCAAAGAGAGAAGGATCATAACTCGCACTTGTTCTTGGATCATCATCGTGGATATCTACCAAATTGGTTGAGTAAAGAGCCGTACCGACTGATAGCCCATAAAAATGTGCACTCTCGTATTTGAGATAGCCCCCCGCAGCAAGTGAATTTCTATTATTTTCTATAGTACCGCTATAAGTTCTATCTATATAGAAGAACCTCGCTTGACCTGAGAATTTCCCATTCTCAAAAGCTTCACCAAGTGAATCTGCCATCAAAGACGCCCCACTAAGCAAAATAGCCGTAGCTAAACTAAGTTTTATTTTCCCCATGCATTCCTCCTTAATATATTTATGCATTATCATTATGAAGTGCTTGCATAGCATTAACATAGCATTGAATATATTTGAGAAAAAAAATTAAAAAATATCTTTAATTGTAACTTTAAGTTACATATAACGCTCTTATAAAGCCCTTAATCTATATCCGACACCTTTAATTGTCTCGATGATATCTTCTTTGAGTACGCCTCTAAGCCTATGTACTTCCGCCCTGATGGTTGGATTGTCTATATCTATCCTATCCCATATCTCATAACGCAAACGATCAAAATCTATAATCTTCCCACTATTTCTTGCCAATAATGAAATAATATCTATCTGTTTTTGGCTTAGCTTTTGCTCTTCTCCATCAAAAAGAAGCCTATTGGAGTCAATATCAAAAGTATACATTGCACTAATTCTCACAAGATGCTTCGCATCTATATCGCCTGCTTTTGTCCATCTATGAATTTGAAGCTCCAACTCCTTAAGATGAAAAGGCTTTTTTAGATAACCATAACAACCAAGCTCATACGCCTTACTTATCTGTTCTATCTCCGTAATTGCACTAATAAAGATAGCCGGAACATGTATCTTGCAATTTTGCAGTTTTTCTAAAAGATCAAGCCCCTTAATCGTAGGTGTATTGATATCAAAAATAAAAAGATCATGTCTTTTTGAGCATGCTGCCTCAAATGCATCCTCTCCATCCTCAAAAGCTTCAACCTCGTAGCCAATATTAGTCAGATACTCAACTATCGCACTTTGCAACATCAACTCATCCTCAAGTAGAAGTATCCTCATATTAATTCTTTTGCAGAAAATACGTAACTAAAAATCGTCTCATATTCATCAGAGCTTACATCTATCATTATCTTCTCTTTGTCGCATATAGTCTTAACAATCTCTAAACCTATACCAAATCCTATATCTTCACTATGCTCCCTATGGAATGGGTTGAATATTTTGTGTATATCTTCAATCTTTTTCTTTGAAGCGGTAACAAAGCGTAAAATAACCTTCTCTCCTTCTTGATGCAGTGAAAGCCTAACAGTGCTCCCTTTTTTTGAGTATTTGATAGAATTTGAGAGATTATTATCAATGATACGCTGTAGTTCAATTGGATTAAAGTAGAGTCGTACACCATTTTCAAGATCACTTTGGATATCGTGAAGATTACCCGTAGCAATCTCTTTGAAAAACTCGATTCTCTCTTTTATAAAACGACTCATATTAAGCCATTCTTTTTTGTACTCCAACCTGTCTTTTTTAACCATATAACCTAAATCATCATAGATATTAGCAATCATCTTTGTGGCCGCTTCTATCTTCATCATATAAGGATCATCACCCTTTTTCATTTTGTAAATATCTATATGGTTGAGTATCACGGCAAGCGGTGTATTAATCTCGTGAATTGAGTGGCGTATAAAGCTATCTTGCGCCTTCACTAAAGATTCGCTAAAACTCTTTTCTCTTTCTAGGAGCCTATTTTGCAAACTAATATCGCGTGTTTTCTCTTCGACTTTTTTTTCCAACCTTTGATTGATCTCTTTGAGTTTTGCTTTTCTTTTGTGAATCTCCTCAACCATATTGTTGATATAGTAAACCATCTCTTTAAACTCAATAAGGTCAATTCTACTTTGATCTATCACGCTGTAACTTTTTGATGCTATCTGAAAATAGTCTCTGAAGATATCAACCTGCTTTTTCATAATAGCATGTAACACCCATGCTAAGATAAGCATAAATCCGAAGAGTATAACACCAAGCGAGAGTATCTCCATCATAAGCTTTATAAGCCGCTTCTTTAGCTTCTCTTTTTGAAAGATGATCTCCGTACTGATGGCTTCCGTGTCCACACTAAAACCGACAATCCACTTCAAATCATCAACGCTTTCCATATAAACAAGCTCATCTTCATAAAGTTGAAGATTGTTTTCTTCGGATTTTTTGATACCCAATCTTATATTTTGCACTCCTTGTGCAGGAGGAATGATAAAGATATTTTTTTGAAGATCATAAACGAAAAAAAATCTTCTATTTTCACTTGAGAAATAGATATTATTGAAAAAATTAGATTGCTCCTCTTGACTCATTGATTTGATTCTTTTTTTTTCTTGCGCCAAAAAAGAGATAATCCTCTTAGTATCATCTGCTATTTTTATCTTTTGTGTTTTGATGTTTGATGCTCTAAGCCTAACGGAATCTCTCTCAAACTCATTATACTCCTCGTAAATAAGGAGTAGTATAAATAAAAGTGTGATACAAAGCATAATCGCCATTCCATAAATATAGATAGTGGCTATACTTTTATTTTTAAACATTTAGCCCAAGAGTATTTTTTCTATAACATTAAGCCCAAAACCACTAAGTCCGACAAATTCCGTGTCTGAATGTGTTGTAAGTAGCCTTATCTGCTCAATTCCTAAGTCTTTAAGTATCTGTGCGCCCACACCAAACTCCTTTGCCTGCTCTTTAGATATGGTTTTTGTATCAAGCAGTATCAAGACTCCTCCATTTTTTTTGAGATAATCTATACTACCTGTAAGAACCTCTAATTTTTTTTCTCCCAATATCAGATCGCTATCTAGTCCAATATTGTGAAACCGCACATTGCTCAAAGAGTGTATCTTATGAAATTCGATTACTTTATGTATCCTGCCAAGATGATCTTGATATTCGATAACATTTACTTTTACACCCATGACTTGAGACTCTTGTGGCTTACCTACTTTTTTGACAAGTTGTTCATTTGCCAATCTATATGAAACAAGATCGGAGATGTAGATAATCGGAATACTATGTTTTGTGGCAAAAATATCAAGATCATCTTTTCGTGCCATCGCTCCATCATCTTTGATAATCTCACATATTACCGACACCGGTGCAACACCTGCAAGCTTACAAAGATCGACAGAACCCTCTGTATGCCCTGTTCTAACTAACACACCTCCATCCTTTGCAATAAGAGGAAATATATGTCCCGGACGTACAAAATCTTTAGGAGAGGCAAGCGAATTTGCAAGCTTTTTAATGCAATCATCCCTCTCAAAAGCAGAGATGCCTGTATCGGCACTTGCACTATCTATCGTTACGGTAAATGCGGTTTCATGATTGGAATCATTCTCTTTTACCATTGGAAAAAGATCAAGTTTTTGGGCTATCTCTTTTGTCACAGGCGCACAGATAAGTCCTCTTGCCTCTTTGAGCATAAAATTTACCTTTTCTGGCGTAGTAAAAACACCTGCATACACTAAATCACCCTCATTTTCACGATTTTCATCATCCATCATAATGACCATACGACCGTTTTTTATCTCTTCTATGGCTTGTTGAACTCTCTTAATTGAGTCTTGCATATTCTCTCTCTTATCTAAATATAATTTATTATGGTATTATAGCCTCTTGTTCTTAACGAATATTTTTATATAAAAGAGCATAAGGTGTTGACAAAGAAATATCTTTTGGCTATAATCTCGCCCACAAAGAGAAGGATAGATTCCTTTTATGTTGGGGTATAGCCAAGCGGTAAGGCAACTGGTTTTGGTCCAGTCATTCGGGGGTTCGAATCCCTCTACCCCATCCACCTCTTTTTCTGACGCGGGATAGAGCAGTCCGGTAGCTCGTTGGGCTCATAACCCAAAGGTCATAGGTTCAAATCCTATTCCCGCAACCAAATCATAGATGCAGACACTAGATATAAAACTTCTTATACCATTAATTTACAAACTCACATACCAACAGACAATGATTTTTTAGCTCTATAGTCAAAATCATCCATCATATTATGAGTATCTTTTTTGATAATGTTGGATTTTGAATTTTGAATTTTGAATTATTTTTCAAATCTATTTTCCTTAAATATTCATGACCAATTCAAGAATCACTATTGAAGATATCTCTTGTATATACTTTCTCTTTTACATCATAAATATTGTCCGATAATCTATTTGCTACGATCACATCGCTTATTTTTTTAAATTCATCCAAATCATCAATTACTTGAGAATTAAAAAACTCCTTCTCATTTAAAGTAGGTTCATAAATGACTACCGGTATTCCTTTTGCTTTGATTCTCTTCATAACTCCTTGTATAGCAGAGCTTCGAAAATTATCAGATCCACTCTTCATCACAAGCCGATATATACCAACGGTGCCTTTTGGAAATGCTGAACGACTTTGCAATTTTCCAATGATAGAATCGGCGATAAAATCTTTTCTTGTGGCGTTAGCATTCACTATCGCTTCCATTATATTTGAAGGTACATCTTTGTAATTTGCCAAAAGTTGTTTGGTATCTTTTGGCAAACAATACCCTCCATATCCAAAACTTGGATTATTGTAGTGATTCCCGATTCTTGGATCAAGCCCTATGCCTTCTATAATATCTCTTGTATTAAGATTGTGTATTTGCGCATAAGAGTCCAACTCGTTAAAATAGGCAACTCGCATAGCAAGATAAGTATTCGCAAAAAGCTTTATCGCTTCAGCTTCTGTTGCATCAGTAAAAAGAATAGAAATCTCCTCTTTAAGTGCCCCATGCGCTAAAAGTGTTGCAAAAATCTCCGCTCTTTTAGATTTTTCGCCCACTATAATCCTACTTGGATAAAGATTATCATAGAGTGCTTTTCCTTCTCGTAAAAACTCCGGGGAAAAGATGATATTTGATGTGCCAAATCGTTCATTAATTTCACGAGTATATCCAACAGGGACTGTTGATTTTATGACGATGGTTGCATCGGGGTTGATCTTTAATATATCTTCCACGACCTTCTCTATCGAACTTGTATTAAAATAGTTTGTCTTAGGGTCATAATCGGTCGGAGTAGCGACTATAATATACTCAGCCCCTTTGTAGGCTTCGTTTTTATCTAGTGTTGCTCTAAAATGAATCTCATCTTTTTGTAAATATTCTTGCATCTCTTTATCTTCTATAGGAGATATCTTATCGTTGAGCATCGCAACTTTCTTTGGATCGATATCAAGAGCGCACACCTCATTGTGTTGTGCAAGCAAAAGTCCATTACTGAGCCCAACATACCCAGTGCCTGCTATGGCTATCTTCATCAAATTTCCTTTATGATTCTATTTTGAGATATTAGGCAGATCAATTTCAACCAATCTATGATCATTATTAAAATTTTATCGAATTTTCTTTATAAGATACTAGGGAGAGTTCTTTGCTATTGTGCTTGCTTCTGCAAAAAATGATTTTTCTTGCTTGCTTCTAAAAATATCAAATCTTGAACGCTTTATGAGACGAGGAAACTGAAATATCTTATAGTAAATTTTATCAAAAATATTCACATTATACTCTTTGGTATAGAATTTCTTATTATACCAATAGTGTGCTCCAAATATCTTGCGTATTGTACCTTTGGAGAGTTCTCTATTTTGCGCAACTTTTTCTGTTTTGTTCCGTATCGGTAAATCACAAACAGGTTTGATGCCTAAATGCAATAATGTATCTTTGAAATCATCCAATAGATGCTCAAACCGAATGATTCTATCAAGATATTTGGCATTTATAGAGAGATCGTTATCAAACGGGTACAATTTGTAAATATGGCGAAGATATTCCTCGAAAGTTAGATTATTCTCCGTAATCTTTTTGTATATACTTCTTGCTCTTCTAGTTACCCAACCACCATTTTCTATAAAATAATC
>JAFGVX010000024.1 GCA_016937775.1 Campylobacterales bacterium
AAACGATAACTTCAGCATTTTTGATGTTATTTTTTGCTTCAAAAGCATATCTACCATCAGTTATAAAATAACTCTCGCTTCCTAATGTGATGAAAATAGCATTATCACAGCTATAGCCACACTCATAATAGAGCGCGCTCTCATCTCTAAAAATATAGTTCATAAATTACTTTTTCTTTTGTGCCTCTTGCGCAGCTTTCTTCTGTGACTCTCGTATGGCTTCAATTTCTTTAAGTATCTGCACCATCGCCATCATAGCTAGATGATACCCGAAAGGACCCATGCCTATTATCTGTCCTGATGCTACAGGCGCAATAAGTGATTTGTGTCTAAATTCTTCTCTTTGATGGATATTTGTGAGATGAACTTCAATAGTAGGTATCTTAACGGCACTTAGAGCATCACGAATGGCGATTGATGTGTGAGTGTATGCAGCAGAGTTGATGATAATACCGTCGGCAACACCGAGACACTCTTGAATTCTGTCAACAATCTCACCTTCTAAATTGCTTTGGAAAAACTCAACATCAACATGATTTTGTTTTGCTGTAGCTTCCATTTGTGCGTGTATATCATCAAGCTTCATATGACCATAGATATGTTGCTCTCTTACACCAAGCATATTGAGATTTGGACCTTGAATTACTACTATTTTCATCTTAAACCTTCCTACTATTAGAAATATTGTTGTATTATTATAGCCAATTAGAGATTAATATCAAAGGAGTTATTTTGAATATAATCATCGCTCCGTTTGTTTACATTGATGGAGTTTTTAAAAAAGATGTAGCTGTTATTTTCGATGATATTATACATGATATCGTTCCTGCAGAAGAGATCCCCAACATCTATCACGATGCCGAGATTATCTCTTTGGATTCACATTGTGTACTTTACCCCGGATTTATCAACTCTCATGTGCATTTAGAATTTTCATCCAATACAATGACACTTGATTATGGAGCGTTTATACCTTGGCTGGAATCCGTCATGTCAAATAGAGATGTTTTGGCAAAAAAGAGTGATGAAAAAGTGATGAAAAATGCTTTAAAGGAGATGCTCCAAAGCGGGATTACCACTATAGGTGCTATTAGTAGTTTCGGCGGAGACTTAAATGTGTGTGCAAAAACATCACAAAGAGTTGTCTATTTTAATGAAGTTGTAGGAAGTAATGAAGCGATTGTTGATGTGCTCTTTGATTCTTTCAATGAGAGATTTGAGGCTTCACGGAAGTATAATTCGGAGCGTTTTCAAGCCTCTGTGGCTATTCACTCACCCTATTCTGTGCATCCGAAACTTTTAAAGAAGGCGATCGATCTTGCCAAAAAGTACAAAACACCTCTGAGTGCACATCTACTAGAGAGTCGATCTGAGCGAGAATGGTTGGATGAAAATAGTGGAGGATTTAGAGTTTTTTTTGAAAAGCTTTTCGGCATCAAAGAGTCTGTTAGCGATCTAAAAGATTTTCTTGAAGCATTCAATCAATATCCTACCCTTTTTGTACACGCAACGCAGATAGAAAAAGGAGAACTACAGATATTAAAAGACTCTCATCATTTTATTGCGCATTGCCCAAGATCCAATAGACTCTTAGGAGAGGAAAGACTCAAGATAGAAGCACTCGAAGGCATACGATATTCGCTTGCAACGGACGGTAAAAGTTCTAATTGGTCACTTAATATATTTGATGAATTAAGAGCTGCACTTATGCTACATTCACATCTTGATCTACATCAACTTTCAAGTGCACTCATACGCTCGATTACCTCTAATCCCGCAGAAGCATTGGGTTTAAATTGTGGTATCATTGCAAAAGAGAAATTTGCAGATTTTTGTGTTGTAGAACTAAAAGATACACCTCAAAAACTTGAAGATATAGCACTTTGGACAATCTTGCACGTACAAAATGCAAAAAAAGTTTATATACAAGGAGAGCAATGTGTTTAGTTTTTTAAGTCAAGCTATTAAGTGGATATCTGAGAGATTTTGGGGAATGCTTTTTTTGCTTATTGTTGTGATGCTTTTGCTTCCAAAGGGCGATAACATAAGTATGGCAAATCTTCAAGAAATAGAACTTAAAGGCACTATTATGGATGCGACGCAAATCGTTGAAGAGATATATAGCGCAAAAGAAGATGATTCAATTAAAGGAGTATTACTCAATATCGACTCTCCCGGTGGCGGTGTTGCACCTTCTGTCGAGATATCGTATGCAATCAAATCGCTCAAAGAGAAAAAGCCCGTCGTTGTTTATAGCTCCGGCACAATGGCAAGCGGTGGTTATTATAGTGCAATCTATGCAAATGAAATCATATCAAATCCCGGTTCACTCGTCGGATCAATCGGTGTGATTATGCAGGGTGTAAATATAGAAGAACTTCTCAAAACATTGGGGATACAAAATCAAACAATCAAAGAAGGAAAATACAAAGAAGTAGGTACGCCGATGCGTGCATGGACCGATTTTGAAAAAGCTGAGCTTGAGAGTATCACCAAAGAAACCTATGCGATGTTTGTTGCCGATGTTGCAAAAGCAAGAGGACTAGATATATCCAAAGCTTCTACTTATGCCGATGCGCATATCTTTACTGCGGCGAAAGCAAAAGACGCTGGGCTTATAGATGCAATAGGTACGCGTGAAGACGCCAAAAATCGACTCATAACATTAAGTGGAGTTAAAAATCCTTCATGGAAACAAAAAGATAAATTTGAGCGATTCATTGAGAAGATACAACAAAGTGCTATATCGCAAGTAAGCGCATACCTTGTCGCTCCTAAGGCTTTATTTTAAAGTTTAATTGTTGAAATATCCTTGTTTATGGAGCCATTTATAGATATCGGCAGCAATAGGTCCTGCACTACTGCCACCATGCCCTCCGTGTTCTACAATAACCGTTACAATAATTTTTGGATTATTATAAGGAGCATATGTAGTAAGCCAAGCATGTGATCGATGATAATATTCCATATCTTCTTCTTTTATCTTATCTCGTATATCTTTCGGAAGCGAAACCACCTGTGATGTTCCTGTTTTTCCTGCAACAATAATCGGAAGATGACTCATATATCTAAGTGCTGTTCCACCGGGTGAATTACAAACATCATACATCCCCTCTTGTATGATTTTGAGGTGCTTTGTCGATAAATTTGGAGTTGCAAACTTAACTTTTTCATCTTTTGCGACCCTTGGTGTTGGCAATTTGGATGTCGCGAGCATAGCCGTATATCTTGCAATTTCTATCGGTGTTACAAGTGTATATCCTTGTCCTATAGAAGAGTTGATTGTTTCACCGAAATACCACGGTTTTTTATACCGTTTCATTTTCCACTTTTTATCCGGCATAATCCCGCTACTCTCATGAGGAAGATCAACACCCGTTTCAACTCCAAGACCAAACTCTTTGAGATTTTTACTCATATCATTGATACCGACAATCATACTCTTGTTATAAAAATAGACATCGCAACTCTCTCGTATTGCTTTTCTAAGATCGACATTTCCGTGTCCCGATAGATTCCAACATCTAAATTTTTGTTTATTGGCACCTACTTCTATGTATCCTTTGCAAAACTCATTCTTATCCAATGTACCCGGCACTGAATTTTCAAAAGCAAGTGCCATTCCCATTTTTATCGTTGATCCGGGAGGATAGAGTCCGTTGAGAAATTTATTTGTAAAAGGAGTGTCTGCATTGTAGAGAAGTTTTTGCCAATCTGCATATGATATCCCACCGACAAAATCATTTGAATCAAAACTTGGAGCACTCACGGCAGCAAGTACTTCCCCGTTTGTCTTCATCACTACTACTGCGCCGGCATCATCACCGAAACGCTCATAGATCATCTTTTGTAATTTTGAATCGATATTGAGTTTTAAATCCCGATTTTCAAAAGGATCTTTATGTTCAATTTTCTCTATTTCCTGGTTAATTGCATTTACTTTAATAGTATCAAAACCGAGTTCACCTTCTAAAAATTCATTGTAATATTTCTCTATGCCGGTTTTGCCTACTTTTCCTACTTCGGCAACTATAGGGTCTTTTTTATTATCTTCCTTATTTGATTTTCCAGTATATCCCACGATATGAGAAGTATATTTTCCATATGGATAGTAACGCTTAGATTCAGCTTCGATTTTGATTACTTGATTAAGACTCAAGCTTGCGTAGGCGCCTATCATATCGTTATATGGAATAAAATCAACCACCTTGATATAGTCATGGTTATAATAGGAGTTGTTTTTTACATAAACTTTAAGCATAATACTTTCATTGAGATCGTTAAAATTATTTTTGAGCTCTTTAATTGCTGTTAAAAGTTTAGGCTCATCACTTTTTAAATGGGGTTCAAGAGAGATGGAAAAACCTATCTGATTGATAGCAAGAAGTTCCCCGTTTCTGTCGTATATCTCTCCTCTTAATGGAGGGATTGGTATGGTTTTGTGACTATTTTTTTTAGCAAGATTTTCATAATAGTAATTAGAGTTAATGCTTACTTGATATATCCTACCCAATAAAATGATCCAAAAAACAGCAAATATCGATATGACTATCTTATATCTCATACGGTTACCGCCATGATAATATCGATAACAAGAGAGTATAGTAGCAATAAATCCATATCAATACTATTGGTCTCAAAGACAAAGTCATATATATTGATAAGTAAAATATAGACGAAATCAATCACAACGATATTAAAAATTATTTGACATAATTTGCAATTTAAAAAAAGTTCTTTATTTGTATAGATAAATATATAAACCAAAAGAGAGGCAATAATACTCAGTGCTATTGGTAAAGAAAGGTTAAAATCTAGATTTAAAAGATAGAAGACGGCAAAAAAGATGTGCAATCGACTATTTTTTGAAATACCATACACCAGCATGTAACCTGCGTATCCTATAAGAAGCGGGAAAAAGACATGAATAGATATAAGCATAGGATAAAAAACAACAAAAAGAAGTGTCAGAAAATGCAGAAAAATTTTTTTATTTTGTCGTTTCTTTATCATCAAAACCTCAAAATCTATACACAAGTGCAACTTCATTGCATACAGGAAAATGGATGCATTTTATACAATCTGCCCATATTTTATGCTCCGGAATTTCATCTTTTTCAATCTCGATAAAACCTAATTTTTTAAAAAAATCAGCTATGTAAGTAAGTGCGAGTACTTCACGTTTGATGCCAAGTTTTTGTGCTTCATCTAGAGCATACTCAATCATACTGCGTCCGATATTTTTTTTTCTAAAATCAGGATGCACGATAAGACTTCTAATTTCAGCAATATCTTTTGAGTGAATATGCAGTGCCAAATATCCAACAAGCTGTTTTTCATCTTTGGCTAAAATATACGACCTGATATTGGTTGCAATCTCATCGTCGCTTCTATTTAAAATAATACCGGATTTGACATCATTGCTTACAAGCTCTTGCATCGCATCAATATCATCAAGCGTTGCTTTTGTTAAGATTATCACAACTTTACTCCAAATATAGTTTTTAAAACTTCTTTATGAAGTGGCTCAAGCGTATGAGGTTTAAGATTTGTAAAAGTAATAGTGCTCGGAAAATCTCTTTGCAACGCATATCGCTCTTTTTGATTGAGTTTATCTATCTTTGTAAAAAGCGTAATATATTTTTGGTCGGGTTTAATGATACTTACTATAAACTCTTCAACTTCTTTGTCTATCTCCATATGTGGATGTCTTGCATCCTTGAGATGGACAAAAAGTCTAATGGAGACGCGCTCTTTGATGAAATCTACAAGATTTTTTTGCCACTCTTCTTTCAGGCTTTTTGAAACTTTTGCGTATCCGAAGCCTGGCAAATCAACAAGACGCAAAGAGTAAGTATTTTCTTTATCGCTATAGTCGATATCAAAAAAATTAATAAGTCTAGTTTTACCGGGGGTAGAAGAGCTTTTTGCTAGTCCTTTTTTGTTTGTAAATGCATTTATCGTGGAGCTCTTGCCGACATTAGATCTTCCCAAAAAAACTATTTCGCTTTTATCTTCATTGAGAGAATCTTGTTTGCTTTGTGCAGACTTCACAAAAGTAGCTGACGTTATAATCGGTCTTTGCACTACTTATCCTTTGTTTCAAATATAAACTCAATCGGTTTATTTTTCTTGCCATCAACTTTAACTTGTTTTTTATTCATATCAAGAATCATCTTGTTTCCCGTAAGCACTCTTTTGTTAATGATATCTTCAACTTCCGCATTGATACTGAGATGATAGATATTTGTATTTGGAAAATATCTTACCTCGCCCGCTTTTCCCTTATATTCATTGCCATCCTTATTGATATAAAAAACAACATTTCCGGTAGCTTTATACTCTTTTGCCTTATTTTGCGCATCAAGATAAACGACGGCATCATTTGAATCAAGTCGACTTTTTCCTTCCTTTATCTTGACATCACCGTTAAAATGAACCTCTTTTTTAAAATCATCTGCTTCCATATTTAAAGATTTTATTTCAATTTTTTCTCCAACGCAAAAGATAGAAAAAAGAAGAAAGAGAGAAATGATTTTTTTTGTCAATTTTTTTCCTAAATTTTATTTTATTATAACATCTTGCATATATAACTACTCTTTAGTTTGCAGTAATGATGATAGCTCGAGGATTCTCAACAAGGATTCTTTTTTCATTCAAAAAATACCGTAATGTATCACCATCAAGCCTATTTTCACCCATATGTCCTCGAAATGGCTTTAAAATATAGATAACTCTATCGTCTTTTGTGTAGCGAGCACTTTGCGTTTCACAATAGAGTCCGTCAACAGTTAGCATTTTTACATCTCCGTTAAGCGTAATAACATTATTTTTATAAGTACTATTATTGCCTATGAGATATTTTATGTCGCTATTAGAAAATTTGATATTTTTCAGCCGCAAAGTATCTTTTACCCGAGTGCCACTCATGGCAAATGCTGAACTAATAGTAGAATTTTTATCTACTTCACGAAAAATTGTTGCATCAAACTCAAGGTCTTTTTTTTCAACTTGCGCTACTTTTTTACTCTTTTCTGCATCAAAAGAGAGCGAAAAAAAGAGCGTAAGTACGGTAAGAAGAATGACGATATATTCTACTCTTAACACCATAGTTGCAAAAACTCATCTTCAATATCTTCATGTTTTAGGAGATACTCTATCATCTCTCTTACGGCGCCCTTGCCACCGTTTTTTTTGAGTTTCACATCAACTAAATTTTTGATGAAATCTACGGCATCATTTGGTGCAAAAGATAGCTTTGCGTGTTGAATCATAGATACATCATTAAAATCATCACCGATAATTGCTACATTCTCATAGCTTAGTCCTAGTGAATTTAAAAGTTTCAAAAGTGTTTCGTGTTTATTATCTACTCCGTGAAAAAAATGTTCAATTCCGAGTTCGTCAGCTCTCTTTTTTGCAACATTAGAAAATCTTCCGGTAATAATAGCTGCTTTTCTTCCCATCTTGACCCAAGAGTTAATTGCTAAACCGTCTTTAACGTTAAAAGATTTGATTTCATCACCGTTTTCACTATAGGTGATACTTCCATCAGTCATAGTTCCATCAACATCAAGCACTATAAGTTCTATGCTCACAGTACACCTTTTGTACTCGGAGTTCCTGCGCGCATATTTGGATTCAAAGCTCTTCGAAGCGCAAGAGCCAAAGCCTTGAAAGATGCTTCTATTATGTGATGTTTATTAGCTCCCCTATTATAGATCATATGCATGGTAAGCGGAAGATTTAATGCAAATGATTTAAAAAATTCTTCAACAAGTTCTACTTCAAACTCTCCTACTTTTCCGCCAAGCGGAATATCATAGACAAGATATCCTCTATTGGAGAGATCAATATCGCAACTAACGCTTGCTTCATCCATAACAACGGTTGCATTGCCATACCTTTCGATATTTTGGACAGGATATACACCATTTTTAAGTGCTTGTGCTAAAACAATAGCGATATCCTCCACGCTATGATGATCATCAATATGCGTATCCCCCTTGCACTTTATATCCAAATCCATATAGGCATGTTTCCCGAATGCCTCAAGCATATGATCTAAAAAACCGATGCCGGTGTCTATATTGCATTTCCCGCTTCCGTAAATTTCAACCCTGACTACTATATCGGTCTCTTTTGTTTTTCTTTCTGCTTCTAGCATATCAACCCTTATTGTAATTAATTTCTTACTAAAAATGCGCCTACAAGATTATTATCTTCGATAAAATCCCTTGCTTCTTCTTCTGAGCCAAATCCCATTATCCATACTCTATATATAGGCTCTCCATCATAATCATCAAAAGCCTTCACGATAGGCTTATGGAGAGTCGAGAGAGTAGAATATTTCTTTTGATAAATATAAGCGCCCTCTTTTCTTTTGAATGCGCCGACTTGCACACCAAAATTGCCAAGACGAATCTTTTGTTGTTTTTCTTGAGAAGTTGCTATTTTGCCGGCAAAACCGACAACTTCAATCTCAACTTTAGCAATACCGCTTTTATCAAGCCCGAGTTTTTTTCCTGCTGAGTAACTACAATCAATGATTCTACCCGAAACAAAAGGTCCACGGTCGTTGATACGTACCACAGTGCTTTTGCCGTTTTGTAAATTTTTTACCTTTACCATTGTATCCATAGGCCATGTTTTGTGTGCAGCGGTACTTGAATTCATATTATAACGCTCGCCGTTACTAGTTTGTTTACCATGGAAATTCGGACCATACCAGCTTGCTACACCTCTCATTTTTTCTCCGACGGATACATAAGTAGGATAATATCTCTTTCCTAAGACTTTATAACTGCGCATTGTAGCTTTTTGTCTTGCTTTTGACGTAGTCGGATACTTTTGGGAACAACCCATTAATAAAAAAAGTGAAAATATAATAGCAAAAATCGTGAAGATTCGAACCACAACAAACTCCCAAAAAAAGCTGTTTAATTATGGCTTGATTTGGCTTTGATTACGCTTTGATTTAGAAGAAAAGTCTTTGTGCATTTTGTGTTGTTATCTCACACAATTGAGTGTATTTTATGCCTAGAAGATCGCTTATCTTTTGAGCAATATAGTGAGTATATGCCGGTTCATTTCTTTTCCCTCTGAAAGGCACAGGAGTAAGATAAGGAGCATCAGTTTCGAGCAGAAGTTTTTCAAGAGAAATTTTTGGCAAGATATTTACTAATTTTTTTGCATTATGAAATGTGATTACGCCACCTACCCCAAAATAAAATCCAAACTCAGAGAGTTTAAGAAGTTGCTCATCCGCATTGTAACAGTGCAAAACACCTCCCTTTTCGGGTTTAGAGTGCATAAGCACCTCAAAAGAATCAAGCGAAGCATCACGGATATGAATAATCATTGGGAGTTTGTATTTATTGGCAAGATTAATCTGATCTATAAAAATTTCCTTCTGCAAATTTTTATAGAAAGAAATCTCTTTTTTCTCTTCTGGCAACCTATAATAATCAAGTCCACACTCACCCACAGCAACACATTTTTCATGCTTCAAAAACTGCTCAAAATATTTAGGATTGTAAGCAGAAGCATCATAAGGATGAACACCAACACTAAAATAGATATCTTCATATTTTTCACTTAAGGTTATGGCTCTTTGAAGTGTTTTTGGATCGGCTCCGGGGATAATCCATTTTCTAACATCATGCTCTATGGAGCGTTTTAGTACATTATCTATATCATTCTTGTATCGTGCATCATCCAAATGGACATGTGTATCGATAATCATAACAATTATCCTAAATAAGAGTTGTTTTGAGAGAATATACCCAAGCCTTCTTTAAAGAAGGCTTTTAGGTACAAGAAGAGTTATTTTAAAGTAGATACGTAAGTGGCAACTTCTTTGATGGTAGCATCATCAAGTGCTACTACCATACCTTTCATAGTTGCACCCATGCCGTATTTATTAAGTGTACCGGCTTTGTAACCATTAATTTCAGTCTCAGCGGTTGCAGCATCCATGCCGGCAATCGGCGCAGATTTACCAAGAGCAGGTGTTTTACCGTCAGCTCCATGACAGCTAGCACATTTTGTAGCATAAGTTGCGGCACCGTCTGCCATAAGCATTGTTGCTCCCGCGAATATTGTTGCAATTACTATTTTTTTCATTTTTTCTCCTTTGTTTTGTGATTGCCCTACTTAGCAGCTTGGCACATTTCCTGAATCTGATGCAAATTCATAAGCGAAATCATAAAGATATTCACTCCATGCATCTTTGTAAGAGTC
>JAFGVX010000025.1 GCA_016937775.1 Campylobacterales bacterium
AAGATCAAAGAGCTCATCTTGATATGATCGCAAATCCTCCCCGAAAGTTGCTCGAATATCAGGCAAAACAAAAGGTGTAAATCCAAGGAAAGTCGCCATAGCAGCACAAAGATGCGCCTCTTTTTCATCTGCACAGATGATGCCTAGGGACTCTTTTTGTGAGTCGTTCTCTAAAAATTCAAATATATTGGCATTCATTTATATTCCATTAGCAGATCGTCTCAATATTTGAAGCTTTTAAAAATGCTTCAACGACATAAAAAGAGCCAAACACAAGATAGTGTTCGTCCTCTTTTAGTTTTTCAATATCAAACATCTCATACTCTATCCCAAGCTTTTCAAGCGCTTTTTGAAGCAGCGTTATATCCAATGCTCTTTTGGTTTGAATGGGGATGATAAGTACTTTCTTTATCTTGGATTGGAGTGTTTTGAGTATCTGTTCATAATCTTTATCATCGAGTGAATTGTATATAAGCACAGTCTCTTTAGCTAAAGCTTTTTCAATCACTTGGGCTGCAAGCAAGTTGTGCCCCACATCGAGCAGTATATTTTTTTGTAATGGGTAGAGTCTCCCAAAGAGCTCTAAGCTTTTGAGATCTTTAACATCATATGTGAGCTCTAAAGTATCCAACGCTTTGAGTGCAACGCAGATATTTGTTATCAAAAAGTCACTCCAAGCTTTTTGCTCGGCTATCGTTGTAATCACCTCGAGATACGGCAACGCTGCAATCTCGAGAAACTCTATCTGCGCACCTTTCTCTTTTGCGATAGCTTTAGCTACAACTAAAACTTCCTTGTGTGGCTGTGGAGCTACAATCGCCTTTTTGTTGATACTCTCGATTTTTGCTCTCGCAATCGAGCCGATATCATCACCCAAAAAAGCTTGATGCTCTAAGCCTATGGGCGTGATGAGGCTCAACGCTTTAGGGTAGACATTGGTCGCATCATCCTTGCCTCCAAGCCCTGCTTCCAAAACTATAAGATCACACTCTTCAAAGAGTGTAAAAGCTAAGAGTGTCGTGTATTCAAAATAGCTGAGCGCTTCACTTCTCTCTTTTTCCAAGATTATATACAATCTTTGATGTGCTATCTCGAGACTCGCTTCATCCACACATACCCCATCGATCCATATCCGCTCATTGAAATGCAAGATATGCGGTGAGCTAAAATGACCGACTCTTAAGCCGCTTTTAAAAGCAAGGTGTGCCAAAGCTCTTCCCGTGCTTCCCTTGCCGTTTGTACCGACTATATGCACGGCTTTTATACATCGTATATGTGCTTTGAGCACTTCATAAGCTTCAACGATTCTGCGTGTTTCTATCTTGTCATAATAAAGTGGTTTGTTCTCTAAAAATGATGCAAAAGAGGGGATCAATGACTCTCCTTGAGCGCACCCTTTGCACTCAAATATGCCATAAATTCATCTACAGTTTTAACCAAACCTGTTTTGATAGATTCGATTCTCAAAGCAGAAGCGTGAACAGCATTATCACTGATACTCTCATCACTGATAGAGGTAATCATCTTGCTCCATTTTTTGCCGTTTTTATCGACAAATGTAAAGTTTGCTTTTACGATCGTTTGATATCGAACCACATATCCATACTCATCATATCCGAGCGGAGTAAAGGTAGTGCCTCTGTAAGATACGGTTATGGTATTTGTCTTTTGCGGGTGTAAAGCGATCTCGCCTGAGATTCTCGAAATCACAAGTCTGCTCAACTCATCCCTTATAAAAGGAGCATTCTCGGGCTCAGCACTATCAACGATGACATTGACATATATCTTATCGCTAAATATTCTCTTAATTGCATGAGACGAAGGTTTATACCCGCACCCAAGCAACATTATGACAAAAAATATAGATAGGTACTGTGTGATTTTCAAGTTCATCCCTTTACAACGATATTAACAAGTTTCCCCGGAACGACGATCTCTTTGATAATCTCTTTTGATTCGATCCATTTAGCAGCAGCACTTTTTGCTTGTTCTATTATATCCTCTTTTGAGGCATCATTGGCGACTTCTATCTCGGCTCTATTTTTTCCGTTGATTGAAACACCCAAAGTGATACTCTCTTCGACAAATACCTCATCGAGTATCTTCTGTTTTGCCAGATTGTTGAGTCCAAAATACTCACTGCTTATATCCCAAACAACATGGGGGATAATCGGCTCCAAGATAGAGCAGAGTATCCAATAAGCTTCACTTAGAATAGTAGCATTGGATTGATTGGCAAGGGCATTCATCGCTTCCATAGCTCCTGCTATGAGTGTGTTGAAAGAGTATTTCTCATTGTAAACATCCTGGGCTCTTTGGAGTGCTTCATAGACTTTTTTTCTAGCAAACTTTTCCTCTTTCGAGAGCTTTGCGTGATCTATAACAGGAAGCGTATCCATCTTTATGATCTGCGATCGTTTCTCGTAGAATTTTTTGATAAATTTATATGCCCCTTGCACGGCACTATCACTCCACTCAAGCTCTTGCATCGGCGGTGCGGCAAAGAGGATAAAGAGTCTTGCCGTATCAGCTCCAAACTTTTCGATGATTGCATCAGGATCGACGGTATTGCCTTTGGACTTACTCATCTTCGAGCCGTCTTTGAGTACCATTCCTTGTGTGAGGAGCTTATCAAAAGGCTCATCAAATTCTAAGTAACCCAAATCACGGAAAACCTTTGTAAAAAATCGTGCATAGAGCAGGTGCAAAATGGCATGCTCAATCCCGCCGATATAGTGATCGACCCCCATCCAATAGCTAAGTTGCTCTTTTGAAAAAGGCTCACTCTCCCAATTTGAAGGCGCGGCACAAAATCTCAAGAAATACCAGCTTGACTCCACAAAAGTATCCATCGTATCTGTTTCTCTCGTGGCATCGCCTCCACACTTCGGACATTTACAATACTTC
>JAFGVX010000026.1 GCA_016937775.1 Campylobacterales bacterium
AGTAAATTAATGAAAAATTAATGAAAAACTAATAATTTTTAAAAACTTGATTTTTTTAAATTTATTTTAAGCTTATCTTTAAAATGACATTTACTTATAAAATACGCTCATCGTTAACTATCAGTGTTTCATCATACTGTATATCATAGAGATAATTATCATTTTCCAATCTTTGTGGTGCAAGCATAAAAAGTATCTCAAGTGAGGGATTTTGCGATAGAAGTTCAAGTAAGCTTTTAGACAATGTTAATTTCCCGTTAACTTTTAATAGCGAGTAAATATCTTGCGCGGAGTGATCTTTTGTTGTTTTTTCTGTCGATATTTTCGCTTCTATATGCAACCCTTTGGTTTGCATTTTGTTTTGTTTTGTTTTTTCAACAGCAAAAGTGTTGATTAGGATAAGAGGATTTTTTGCAATAAGAAGTTCTTGAGCCTCTTTGGTGCTTTTTATCTTACCTGTATCTACTTTGGAAATAAATTCTTTGTTAATGTTTTTTATATCCATATCAAGAGCGATTCCCTCAAAAAGTTTGTGTTGCTCTTTTCCTATAAGTGAGAGTGAGCCTATAGAGCTTTTTATCGATGCGTTTACTATTTTGTCTTCCGGGTTCCAAGAGAAGCGGGTGTCGAGATCATTTATAGTTACATTATCATCTCCGATATTCAAGAAAAATCTTTTAGCTTTTAGAGCGTAAAATTTTTCAAACTCTGTTTTCCCTTTTATGGATTTTTCTGTGTGTATATCTGTAAATTCAAGGATATTTTTTTCTTTAATTTTTAACACAAACTCTTTAATATCTTCTTTGTAGCTGACGATTTTCTCATTTTTTATCTCTCCGCTGAAACTATCTCCTATTATTGTTAGTTCATTTTTTAGCTCTTTAATCTCTATATCTTTGGTATGACCTTTAAAATTTGACAATGACTTATCTATGCTTAGATGTAGCATAAATGTTTTTTCTTGGAGATGTTTTTTGATAGATGCAAGCTCCTCTTTTTTTAGCGAATTGCGTATTTCTGTGGGTAATTTGATAGGATATACCTCTATCTTGATATCATCAAAAAGTCCGTGATTATTTTGAATATCTAAAGCTACTTGCATATCTTGAAGTGAATCTATAAAATTTGAAGGCAAGTTCGCATAAAGGCTTTGAATAAAAGGTGTGATTTTGCGCATGTCTTTAAAAGTCAATATGTAGCTGTTTTTATTTTTTTCTTTTTGTATCTTTTCAATGTCAAAACCATGATTAGTAAGATTGGTTATCTTTTTTTGAATATTTTGTTGTACATTTTTCTCAACTGCGTTTACAAGCATTATATAGCCAAGTGTAACAAGTAATAATGCTGAAATTATAATAACAATTTTTTTCATCGGATTACTTATATAGCTTTTGTAGATCGGATATCTTTCTGCCGCAATTGAGCAAAAGCATATCGACAAGTACAAGCGCCATCATAGATTCACATACCACACTTCCACGCACAGCAACGCAAGGATCATGTCTGCCTTTGAGATTGCATACTTTCTCTTCATTGGCGGTAGTGACGGTGTTTTGAGGTTGAAATATAGAGGGGGTTGGCTTAAAATAGGTTTTTACAACTATCTCTTCACCGTTACTGATGCCCCCTAAGATGCCTCCGCTATGGTTGGAATAAAATCCTTTTTTAGTTATGGGATCATTATTTTGTGAACCCTTTGTTCTTGCAGCTTCCATGCCATCACCTATCTCAACCGCTTTTACCGCATTGATACCCATCATTGCTTCAGCGAGTGCGCTATCAAGTTTATAGTAAAGAGGTTCTCCCAAGCCTGCGGGTACTCCCTTCGCGATAATGAGTACAACACCTCCTACGGAATCATGCGCCTCTTTTGCATTTTTAATTGCTTCTATTTGGTTTTTCTCTTGTGTCTTATCGAGCGCATTGATGATGCTTGATTTGGCAAAATCAAAATCAATCTCTTGTGCGTTTATTCCATCAACTTCCAAAAGCCCACTTTCTATGGTGATGTGGAGTTCTTGCAAAAGAAGTTTTGCAATCGCACCTGCTGCAACTCTAGCGGCTGTCTCTCTGGCACTACTTCTTCCACCACCTCTATAATCTCTGATGCCGTATTTGTGAAAATAGGTGAAATCAGCATGCCCGGGGCGAAATATATCTTTGATAGCGTCATAATCTTTGCTTTTTTGGTCATGATTAAATATCACCATAGCAATAGGCGTACCTGTGCTTTTGCCCTCAAAAGTTCCTGAGAGTATCTCGACAGTGTCACTCTCTTTTCTTGCAGTTTCAAGATCACTCTTGCCGGGTCTTCTGCGATCCAATTCATTTTGGATAAAATCCTTATCAATCTCCATACCTGCAGGAACACCGTCAACGATACATCCAATCGCCTTACCGTGCGATTCTCCAAAAGTTGTGAGTGTGAATCTTTTGCCGAAACTGTTCATCAAAGCTCCTTATTACCCAATATTTCTATGGCTTTTTGTGCTGCTTTTTGCTGTGCCTCTTTTTTACTTTTACCTTTTGCTTTTGATATCTTTTTGCCATCAAGCACAACTGCGATTTCAAACTCTTTTTTATGATCAGGTCCAAAAGAGTCAAGCACGACATAAGTCGGTGTAACACCGTGTGTAGCTTGTGTAATCTCTTGAAGAGCCGTTTTGTAATCTTTTGAGAGCGTCTCAAGGTCTATTTTTGGATATGCTTGCGTGATGAGAGTTTGTGATATGGTTTTGCTCTTCTCAAGTCCTGCTTCTAGATAGATAGCACCGATGAGTGCCTCAAATGCATTGGATAAAAGTGAAGGTTTGTCTCTGCCGTTATTGTTCTCTTCTGCGGGCGAAAGATAAATGTAACTTCCAAGGTCTATTGATTTGGCAAGTTTGGCAAATCCATTTTCATTGACAATCGAAGCGCGTATCTTAGAGAGTATGCCTTCGTCCGAATTTTCAAATTTGTGGAAAAGAAATTCGCCGACTATAAGGTCAAGTACGGCATCTCCTAAAAATTCAAGCCGCTCATTATTGTAAGGCTTTTTGTAACTTCTATGTGTTAAAGCCTCAATAATCAATTGCTTTTTCTCAAAGGTATAACCTATCCTTGCTTCGAGATCTTGCAAATCTTTCATATAGTGAAAATCCTCATAGTTTTTATTTGCGATATTGTAACATAATAACTGCTTTAAATCAGTTTCTACCGATATTTTTCAGCTTCTTTTTTGGCAAGTTGATCGCAGAGTTCATTCTCTTTGTGTCCGTCATGTCCCTTGATCCAATGACCTTTTATGTGATGCTCTTTTGCAACTTCTATATATTCTCTCCAAAGATCATCATTTTTAACCTTTTTAAAATCTTTGGCGATCCACCCTTTTAACCATTCATTAATCGCATTGACTACATAGCTACTGTCGGAATAGACATCTACTCGACACGGCTCTTTGAGAAGCTTGAGTCCCTCTATAACCCCGCGAAGCTCCATGCGATTGTTGGTGGTATGTGCTTCGCCGCCACTAAATATCTTCTCTTTGTCTTTAAACCTCAGTATGCCTCCATATCCTCCGGGTCCGGGGTTGCCGAGACTTGATCCATCAGAGTAAAGAACTATCTGTTTGCATGCTTTTTTCTGCAATCTCAACCTCCACTTTTACGGTATTGATGCTCATACAGTTATGACATCTTTTGAAGCCTATAGGAAAGCTATGTTTGCATTTTTTACAGAGGTAAGAAAAAGAGAGATCAGCACGCTCATTACCGTTTTGTTTTGCATCGGCTATGGTATCAATGCTAAATATCCCGCATGCCTCTTCGCTCTGCTTTATGTAGCCTTTGGCATAATAGATTCTTTTAAGCACAGCGTCACTATTTACCTTTTTTGTATCTACTTTTTTGGCATCTAATGCCCATAAAATATCGAGTATCTCATCCACCCTTTGTGTATCGACAAAATCCCAAGCTCTGCTATCATCAAACCTAAATAGAAGCGAGACGATATCTCTATAGTTGAGACTTTTATCATCTTCGTAGAGTTCTATAAGCTCTTTCATCTTTGTATTTTGATCTGATTGTTTATTTGCACTTATACCAAGTAGTTTCCAATGTCGCTCAAGCTCTCGCACATCAAAGCCTATCGTCTCAAGCGGCTCTAGTGTCTCTTTTGCTTTTTTGTAGTCATGCATCATCTCATAAACAACACCGAGCTTTAAGAGCGCGTCTTGATCTCTTGGTTTTGTTTTAAGAACCGAGAGGTAGATTGACTCTGCTCGCTCCATGAACCCGGCATGCAGATAGGTCTTACCAAGATGCTTCATAAGCTCAAGTTGGGTCTCTTTATCGTTCATATTTTTTATAAGATAGAGATAGAGACTAATCGCCCTATGGTACTCTCCGCTATTTTCAAAAGCTTTAGCAAGAAGCGAGAGAGGCTTGAGCATATTGGGCTCAAAAGGCATCGACTGCGTATCAATAATACACTCATTGTTGTCAAACTTTTCTAAAAATCCAAGAAGCTCAGCTCTCTTTTGGTTGGATGCATAGAGCCCCCATAGATAGTTTACAAGCGCTATGATGAAGCCTAAAAATACTAAAAAAAGTATGCTATAAAGAGGATCGCCGTATGAGGGCATAAATTGTTGCAATTTGGCTCGCTTTATTTTTTGTCTTTAAGATTATAGCAAATTTGATATAATGATGAAATGATAGATAACGCATCCATTGAGACACTCAAATCCACCATAGATATTGTTGATGTGATTGGCAGCTACATTGA
>JAFGVX010000027.1 GCA_016937775.1 Campylobacterales bacterium
AGTGATTGTATTAGTCCACAACATTTTATGCGGACTTTCGTCCAATCAATTTTTGAGCCAAGAAGTGCTATAATCAAAATAAAAAAGGATTGATTTTGAGAAGTGATGAGATAAAAAGAGGTGCAATTCGAGCACCACATAGAAGTCTCCTTCGTGCAACCGGACTCAAGGATGAGGATTTTGAAAAACCTTTCATTGGTGTTGCCAACTCTTTCACAGAGATTATCCCGGGGCACTTTTTTTTAGATAAAGTAAGCACTATTATCAAAGATGAGATCAAGAAATGTGGATGTGTGCCTTTTGAATTTAACACTATAGGCGTTGATGACGGAATTGCTATGGGGCATGACGGTATGCTCTATAGTTTGCCGAGTCGCGAAATCATAGCCAACTCTGTTGAGACAGTGATGAATGCACACAAACTTGATGCGATGATTGCTATTCCAAACTGCGATAAAATCGTTCCGGGAATGATTATGGGTGCACTTCGTGTCAATGTGCCGACCGTATTTATAAGTGGTGGGCCTATGGCAAAAGGCTACACAAAAGACGGTGTGCCTATCGATCTCAATACAGCGTTTGAAGCAGTAGGCAAATATGAATCAGGTGAGATTAGTGCGGATGAACTCAAAGATATAGAGTGTAATGCATGTCCAAGCGGAGGTAGCTGTAGCGGTATGTTTACTGCGAATTCTATGAATACACTCAGTGAAGCGATGGGAATAGCGCTTCCGGGTAACGGCACAATCTTAGCACTCACATTTGAGAGAGAAGAGCTCTATAGACAAGCGGCAAGAAGAATCTGCGAAATCGCCAAAGATGAGGCTTTGAGTGAGAAATTTAGATTTAAAAATATCCTCAATAAAGCTGCTATCAAAAATGCCTTTGTTGTCGATATGGCGATGGGTGGAAGCTCCAATACAGTCTTGCATATGCTAGCGATCGCCAATGAAGCTGGCGTTGATTTTAAACTCGAAGATATCAACGAGATAGGCAAAAAAGTGAGTCACATCGCAAAGATATCTCCAAGCCTCAGCACTGTACACATGGAAGATATCAATAGAGCCGGTGGACTGAGTGCTGTCATCAAAGAGATTAGCAAGCGTGACGGTGGATTTTTGAGCCTTGATGCTTTAACAATCACAGGTGAGAGCCTAGGAGAGCGGGTAGCAAATGCTGAGATAAAAGACACGCAAATCATTCACACGATAGACAATCCCTACTCAAAAGTAGGCGGACTTGCTATCCTTTACGGTAATTTGGCAAGCGAAGGAGCCGTCATCAAAACAGCTGGCATCATAGGTGAGCGTACTTTTAGTGGTAAGGCGATCTGCTTTGACTCACAAGATGAAGCGATTAAGGGAATTATAGGCGGCAAAGTACAAGAAGGGAATATCGTAGTTATCCGCTATGAAGGACCCAAGGGTGGACCGGGAATGCAAGAGATGCTCTCTCCTACATCACTCATCATGGGTATGGGGCTTGGCGGCAAAGTCGCACTCCTCACCGATGGTCGCTTTAGCGGTGCAACACGAGGTTTTAGTATCGGGCATTGTAGTCCGGAGGCAGCTGAAGGTGGCATGATAGGCTTGCTCCAAGATGGCGATATCGTAGATGTGGATGTAGATGCGTATTCAATTAATGTGCGTTTAGATGATGCAGAGATAGCAAAAAGAAAAGCAACATTTAAACCAAAAATAAAGCCGCTTACAAGTGTATGGCTCAAGCAGTATAGAGCACTCGTTACAAATGCAAGTAACGGTGCAATTTTAAAAGGGGAATAGAAGGTTAGAGATATCTTCTAGCGCCCCTGTATCTGGATTTATAAAAGGGTGCCTCTAAGCTTGTAATTGTTACCTTCTTTTTAGCGGAACTTGCGTGGATGAACTTATTGTCACCTATATAAATGCCGACATGGTTGACATATCCTCTTTTTGTTTTTGATGTATCAAAAAAGACAAGATCACCGGGCTTGAGCGCATATTTCGGTATAGGAACACCTGCTTTAGACTGCTCGATAGAAGTTCGAGGAATGCTAATACCCTCTTGTTTACAAGTGTACATAGTAAATCCGGAACAATCAAACGTATTAGGTCCCACCGCACCCCATACATATCGTTTCCCGAGTTTTTGCTTCGCTGCTAATGGAATTGATGCAAGCTTTGTATTGCTTACAAAAACATCTTGCGTGCCCCCATGCACAATCTCGATGTCTTTAGAGTCTTCAAAAGTACTTGCATGCGAAATAAGAATACTTTTGAGTTTTGATTTTTTATTTGTTTTGGCGACTTTTTTTGGAACACTCAATGCAGAAGCAAGATTTACCGTACCGCTTGAATGCCCTTTGATTGGAGATATTTTTGCGACAGGTTTTATATCCTGAGTCGGAATAATCAGGGCTTGTCCGATCTTGATAGCATGTGATTTTTTTTCGATACCATTCGTTATTCGTAATGCATCAATATCCACACTATACTGTTTTGCTATCTCTGAGAGAGTATCTCCACTTTTGACCCTATGCTCAATCTCTTCAGCCGTAAGCGAAGAGACCCCCAAAGCAAGAGCGATCAAAAGCGAAAATGCTTTTAATCTATTATTCATTTTTGCTTCCTTTTTTATTTCATAAATATTAATTTTTTAACAATATTTACGATTGTAACCAAAAAAGATTAACAAAAAATAAACTTACACTATTTATAACTTTTTTATTGTAAAATTATTTTAAACTTAAGGAGTAGTTATGAGATTATTATCAATCATTGTGATGCTACTTTTCTTTACAGGTTGTGGAGAGAAAGAGACGCAAGAGAGTGATTTGAAAGCAAGCACCGAAGATAGTTTTGACAAGAATACCGTGCTCAATAATATGGGGATTGAAATTCACGGAGAGAAGATTACGATTGACGGCAATAAAACAAAACTCTTTTTAGAAGAGCTTGGTGCTCAAATTGAAAAAGAGCTCAACGCAACACAAAAGGAGCTTGAAGAAGGTAATTTTTCATCTGAGAAAATAGGGGTAGAACTTAAAGATGAAAAAATCAGTATTGATCTCAATAAAACAAAGAATTTTTTACAAAGTCTTATAGAGCTTATGGATTCACTCATAAAAGAATAAAAATATACATAGATAAAAAATTAAGGAGATATACCAAAGAGCAACTCTTTGGTATATTAAAGAAAATATGCCTAATTATTTAAGAGCTTTTTTTGAAGCTTCGGCCAATTTTTTAAAGCTTTCAGGCTCATTCATCGCCATATCCGCAAGTATCTTTCTGTCTAGCTCTATATTTGCTAGTTTCAGTCCATGCATAAATCTTGAATAACTAAGATCATTCAATCTTGCAGCTGCATTGATACGGATAATCCAAAGTTTTCTAAAGTCTCTTTTTTTGTTTCTTCTGTCTCTGTAAGCATAAACAAGCGATCTCTCAAGTTGCTCTTTCGCTTTTCTAAAGTGTTTTCTTCTACCACTGTAGAATCCTCTTGCTTGCTTGAGTAGCTTTTTATGTCTTGCTCTTCTAACTGTTCCTGTTTTTACTCTCATGTTTTTCCTTTACCTTTTAGGGGTGTCAAGACTGTTTGCTTGAACTTGCCTCAATATTGAGGGTTTTTTTAGTTAATCATCTCTTTGATTTTACTCTCATCCGCACTGTTGACATATTTTGGTGAATTCATATGTCTGCGGTGTTTACCGTCTACTTTTGTCAAAATGTGGCTTCTAAACGCTGTTCCGCGTTTTATCTTACCGCTCTTTTTGATCTTAAAGCGCTTTACAGCACCTTTTACACTTTTCATTTTAGGCATATTTTCTCCTTTCGTAAAATAGAAAATGGGACGCAATTATATCAAAAGATAATTAAAGTTTCATTTAAAAACAAATACCCGCCACTCTTTGCTTGGTATAGAGCTCACAATATCAGATATTTAAATAATTTAGTATGACAATTTTTGTATTTTCTTCAAAAAAATTATTTCTTCTTTGGCGTGACATACATTGTAATGTATCTTCCCTCTTGGTGTGCATCTTTTTCAAGAACAGCTATATCTTCAAGCATCGGCCATATTCTTTTGAGCACATCAACACCAAGCTCAGGATTTGACATCTCGCGACCTTTCAAGAAGACTCTAAGTTTTACATGCTTCTCTTTTTCTAAGAATTCTCTTGCATGTTTCACCTTGTAGGCTATATCATTCTCGGCAATCTTGCAAGAAAACTTAATCTCCTTGATATCAATAATCTTTTGATTTTTTCTTGCCTCTTTTTTTCGTTTTTCCATCTCATAACGATATTTACCATAATCCATAATCTTCGCAACCGGTGGCTGTGCATCAGGGGAGATGAGTACAAGATCAAGCCCTTGCGATTCTGCTAATCTTAGAGCCTCGTCTCTACTCATAATCGAGGGTTCTCCGGCTCCTTCGCTTACTACCCTTAACTCTTTTGCATATATTTCGTCATTTATTTGCGTATCGTCTTTTTTCTCTTTTCTGCCTACATTTTGTCTGCTCAAATTCTTCCTTCTTCTAATTGTTGGGTTAATTTTACCATAAATTCATCTTGTGTTAGATTATACTGCTCTTTAGCTCTTCTGTCTCTTACTGCTACTGCCTTGTTCTGCACCTCTTCATCTCCGATAATAACAACATACGGCACTCTTTGCTTCTCTGCCGTTCTTATCCTTTTGTTGAGACTCTCATTCTTATCATACACTTCACTATCGATACCGCTCATCCTTAAAGCATTTTTTAATGCATACGCATATTCGCCGTGCGTTTGCGCAATCGGTACAAATATCACTTGCGTTGGAGCAATAAAAAATGGAAACTCTCCACCGAAATGTTCAGTCAATATCGCAATAAATCGCTCAAATGAACCCAATATTGCTCTATGGATCATAACAGGCTGTTTTCTTACATTGTCCTCAGCAACATACTCAACATCAAATCTTTGTGGTAGATTAAAATCCACCTGTATCGTTCCACACTGCCATTTTCGCCCTAGAGCATCTGTAATCTTGATGTCAATCTTTGGACCATAAAATGCACCGCCACCCTCATCAATGCCATAAGGAAGTGAATTTTCATCAAGTGCCTCTTTGAGCGCCGTAGTCGCAATTTCCCATACCGCATCATCACCAATTGCTTTTTCCGGCTTTGTTGATATCTCCATAGTATAATCAAAATCAAACTTTTTCATTACGCTATCAACGAATTCAACAACTTCTAAGACAACACCTTTTATCTGTTCAGGTGTACAAAATATATGTGCATCATCTTGTGTAAACTCACGAACTCTAAGGAGCCCATGAAGCACACCTGATTTTTCATGGCGATGGACAACGCCGTATTCATAATATTTGAGCGGCAATTCTCTATAACTTTTAGTTGCATTTTTAAATATCTGAATATGACCTATACAATTCATTGGCTTGATGCCGTACTCCTGTTCATCAATTTCAGTGAGATACATATTTTCCCCATAACAGGCATAATGTCCTGAGGTTCTCCACATATCGGATTTGAGTATCTCCGGACCACGAACCGGCTCATAGCCTCTTTGTCTGTGAGCATCGTGCAAAATAGCCTCAAGTTTTGCCCTAAGCCTTGCACCTTTTGGCAACCAAAATGGAAGCCCAGCGCCTGCTTCTTCATTGAACATAAAAAGCTCAAGCTCAGTTCCAAGTTTTCTATGGTCTCTTTTTTTTGCTTCTTCAATCATCTCAATGTATGCCTTGAGTGATTCTTTGTCTGCAAATGCTATGCCGTAAATACGTGTCAACATCTCAGCATTTTCATCTCCACCTAGATAGGCTCCGGCAACACGTGTAAGTTTAAAGTTATGTAACAATCCCGTATTTGAAACATGAGGACCGCGACATAAATCCTCAAAAGAACCCTGCTTGTAAACAGAGACAACCTCATCGTCAATTCTGCTTAAAACTGCAAGTTTGAGATCATCTTTGGCAAATTTTTCCAATGCCTCTTTTTTGGTGATTGTATATTTCTTTATAGGAAACTTCTGCTTGATAAGCTCTTTCATCTTTTTTTCTATCGATTTAAGATCCTCTTCGCCTATCTTTTGTTCTACCCTAAAGTCATAATAGAAGCCCTCATCAACAGTGGGTCCTACAAAAAACTGAGCATCCCCATAAAGCTCTGTGATAGCATGTGCCATAAGGTGTGCACTTGAATGTCTTATAATCTCTAATGCCTCAGGCGAGTTGTCATAATATATCTCTTTAAGATTATTATCATCCGATACACTTTGTGTGTCGATAATATTGTTATCACCATCTTGATAACCTATAATAGTTTTATCCATTTATTCTCTTTCATCTTTTAAAGTCGTGTTATTATAACAAAAAGAGGGCTAAGAACGCTTTATATATAATACTTGATTACTTTTTACACTCTGCACATAATATATCAAAAATGATATCCTGATCGTTAATATGACACTCATATCTATCTTCTAACTTTTTAATTGTCTCATACATATCTACATCTACATCTATAATTTTGCCACATTCTCGACATAAAAGATGTGAATGTAAACCTTTAGTAATCTCATATCTATTTTTTCGTTTTGGGATGGCTATCTCGCTCACCATATTACTTTTTTCCATCTCATTGATATTTCTATATACTGCACTTAAAGATATTGAAGGATTTGTTTTTTTAAGATCTTCAAACACTTCATCAATGGTAGCGTGTCCACGCTCATCAAGACTCTTGAGGATAAAAAGTCTCTGCAAGGAGCTCTTCATACCATGTGTTTTTAACAAAGTAGCATAATCACGCATCTTGGTCTCCTTATAAAATTTGAGTTATTATAACACAAATGTGAAAAATTTACAATAGTGATTAATTTACATTTAAGTTTATATATGTTAAATTTTCACAAATGTATATTTTTTACATTTATAATTCAATTAAAGGAGTCATTCAAAATGTCTTGTTCAAATATACAAACACGAAAAAGTAGTGATACTAAAAATGTTCAAGAAATTGGCGACACCCAAATACACAATAAGGAGAAAAAAAATATGTCAATGGTTTTACAACAAATGCCGGAATTTAAAATGAAGGGGTATGACGCTAAAAGCGCTCATTACGTAGATATCAATAGTGAAGATTATAGAGGAAATTGGGCAGTAGTATGTTTCTATCCCGCGGATTTTACTTTCGTTTGCCCGACTGAAATAGCAGCTATGAATGCTCATATGAATATTATCGAGGGAGAACTTGGCGTAAAAGTGCTTGCCGTTTCAACAGACACACACTTTTCACACAAGAGGTTTCATGAAACAGAACCACTTTTGAAAGATCTTCAAATGACGATAGGTGCAGATCCTACAGGTGAGGTAGCTAGAAAATTTGGTGTTTACATTGAAGAACAAGGCGTTGCACTTCGAGGTCGCTATCTTATCAATCCCGATGGTGTTATCGTCGCAGAAGAAGTACAAGCGCCGATGGTAGGAAGAAATGTTAAAGAGTTTATCAGACAAATTAGAGCATGGCAACATGCAACAAAAACCGGTGAAGTTTGCCCTGCAGGCTGGGATATCGGGAAAAAAACATTGCCTGTAAACACCGATGAAGAGAAAATGACCGGTAGAGTGGGTGATTATATCACGATTGAAGAGATTGTCTCTTAGGGTAAATATCTTGGCGGACTTTTCCGTTAATATTTTATTGAATAGATTGAAAAAATGGTGATCACGATTGGACTCGAACCAACGACCCCTACCATGTCAAGGTAGTGCTCTACCAACTGAGCTACGCGATCAAAAATTAAGAGTAGAATTATATCAGGTTTTTCTTGAAACTAATTGCTAAGAGTACGGATGTACTCTTAGTTTATATTTTTTTGAGTAATTTTACAAGAACAAGCAATACAATAGCACCGAGTGTTGCAGTAGCTATAGAACCGATTAGCCCTCCATTATTTATAAAACTGCTAAAAAGATATCCCCCTATGAATGAGCCTATAATCCCAACAATCATATTTGTCACAAGCCCAAAACTGCGTCCCTTCATAAGCTGTCCCGCAATCCAGCCTGCCACGGCACCTATAGCTAAAAATACCAATAAATTTATCAATGCTGTTTCATCCATGACTTTCCCCCTTTTTTATTGTATAAATATTATAAATCTAGTCAACTTAATAAATAATAAGAGTAAAAAAATTACTACTCTTCACAGACCCACTTTGTCTCTGTACAGAGTCGCTCCATATATTCCCCGGCTTTTGGCTCTCCTGATTTGATTGCTTCTTTGAGATAATTGTAAGCTTTAAGTTTATCTTGAAGATCACTCTCTCCCCAACCGTAGATAAGCCCTAGATTGATATTTGCAGTTTCATCTCCAAACTCTGAACCTTTAGTAAAAAATTCTATAGCTTTTTGGTTATTTTTTTTAAAATTTTTGTTACCGTTATAGTACAAGAGTGCTAGATTCGTACATGCTTTTGCCATCTCATTTTCACACGCCTTCTCATACCATATCTTTGCTTTTGTTGCCGCACTTGCATCAGTGCTTGAATCAAGATCATAATGCTTTGCAAGGTTATATTGGGAAGGTCCATGATGAGAATTGGCGGCTTTATAGTACCACTTCATAGCCTCCTTCTCATCTTTGTTGACACCAAACCCAAAATCAAGCATAAGCGCCAAATTGAATTGGGCTTTCACATTCCCTTCTTTTGCTAATTTTAAATATATCTCATATGCACTCTTATACTCTTTTTGATCATACAATGCTTTTGCCTCTTTAAGGCTCTCTCCAAAAAGAGCAACACATACAATAGCTATAAATAGAAAAACTCTCATCAATCATACTCCTTAGATATATATTTCGGCAACAAATACTTTTGAGACTCTGCCTCCGAGAGTATAGACTCCTTCTTCACACGCAATATCTATCTCTTCGTTGCTTTTTGGAAGAATGCGAGCACTTTTCTCAACCATACCTTCCTCAAAAGCTCTTACAAATGCTGCTACCATTCCCGTTCCACATGCGAGTGTTTCATTTTCAACACCACGCTCATAAGTTCGTACGAGCATATTTTTTTTATCTACAATCTTGACAATGTTGACATTGGCATTATACTTCTCCCTTAAAGCCCTTGCTCGTGCTAAATCAAAGTCTTCTATATTATCTCTTATGACAACTAAATGAGGAACACCCGTATCTATCAACCACCAAGACTCACCGTCTTCACTAATCTCTTTGTTGACAACTCGAGGAGAGATCATACTCGAGAGAACATACTCGCCATTCACCTCTGCTTTAATCACTCCCGCACCCGTCAAAAACTCTGCCTTGCCCTCCTTGGATATTCCTTTTTCGTTGGCATAGTGCGCAACAGCTCTTGAGGCATTGCCACACATCAAAGCACTACTACCGTCACTATTGTAAAATTCCCACTCAAAATCATACTCTTCATGCGGAACTAAGACAACCATCCCATCAGCTCCGACTCCTGCATGTCTGTCGCAAAGTTTTTTTGCCAATGCAGAACGATTTTTTTTATTTTGATCATGAAAGATGATAAAATCATTACCACTTGCATTATATTTTGTTGCTCTCATCCTCTATCCTTAAAATCACTCAATATTTGATTTTTTATTTTTTCACACTCATTTTGAAGATGCTTTAAATCTTTACTATTGTCTATCACATAATCTGCAAGTGCTTTTTTTTCTTCTATATCCATTTGAGACTCTATCCGTCTTAGTGCTTCTTCTTTGCCAAAACCTTCACGCAATATAAGCCTTTCAAGCTGCTGCTCTTTGGTTGCATAAACAACCAATGATTTTTTGATATCATAACGCCTCTTCTCGAAAAAGAGGGGAATATCAATCATATAGGGCATACCCAATATTTCATTTTTCTTTGACTCTTCAACAATTGTATCATAAATGATTGGATGGAGTAAATCCTCTAGCGCTTTTTTCTTCTCTTTATCTGCAAAGATTAATTTTCCCAAAGATTTCCTATCAACTTTACCCTCCTTGACATACTCAGCTCCAAAGAGTGTTGCAATCGCCTCTTTTTGTTCATCAAGATGTGCATGTGCTATCTTGTCGGCATCAATAAATCGAAACCCATACAGACTCAGAAGCGCTGTTGCTGAACTTTTGCCTGTAGCGATACCTCCGGTAAGTGCAATTGCATGTTCAAACATCAAGATTTTATATCTCCTTTAAACTCTTTACGTATCATATTTGGCATTGCAAAAGCAGCAACGGCGATATCTGAGTTGTAATATTCAAACCCCTCGCTTAGATCGGCCCTTTGAAGATTGATATCCGCGGTTGGATGCAATGCATTACTTGCAAAAACAGCATATGCACATTCTTGTTGTAAAAAAGCATAAGGCATCACTATTCTAAAATACTCACCCATTGCTTCAAGTTGCTCTTTTGCTTCCGCGCGCTCTTTCATAAGAGAGACTCCAAGCGCACTTATAACACCTTTTGTACTAAGTGCCCGTTTTATAAGTCCCCAAAACACTTTATCGGTTGATAGCAAGCGTGATGCTATAATCACAACATCAATACTCTGCTCATCAATCGCCTGAAGATCAGAAAGTACATCTGTATCACTAAGTTTTTGAATATCGATGTCTTTATATTTTCTAAGTTCTCTCTCTACACCTTCAAGGCATCCAAACAAGAGAGTTTTTTTAGGCTCAGGGTGTACACACATAGGAACATGTGTTAACATCTCGTCTTGTATAAAATTCATCTCTTCTCCTCAATCAATTCGCTTTAGCGATTTTAGCAAAAAAGAGAATAATAAAGATTAAAAAGAGTAAAATTATCTCAATTTATTTCTCTAGAAGTTAAGATTTCAAGCACCATTGACGCATCACCCTAATAAACATGATGAGTATGCAATTATTGACAAGAGAGCAAGTAACTCTATAAATGGGATCAATATGCTCGGCATGAAAGCTGTAACTTGTCATACCCATAGACATCATCTCTAAACTCTATCTCACCGTTTGAATTTACCCATGCAGTAAGATAGACAACGTCAACAGGTATGCTCTTTGCAAGATAAACATTCGTCTCTTTTGAACCTTTTAGAATACCCTTTGAGTTACCGAGGTTGACATTATTGTCAATCTCAGAAAAAATTCTTAGCATCTCCATGGGTTCTGATAACCTTATGCACCCGTGACTAAAAGCTCTTGTGTCTCTTTTAAAAAGTCTTTTGGTCGGTGTGTCGTGCATATAGACAGAAAAATCATTTGGAAATATAAATTTGATCTTGCCTAAAGCGTTTCCGTATCCAGGAGGTTGCGCAAACCGAAAAGGAACTGTTTTTGTATATCTATATTCATTCCAATCAATCGTTGAAGGATCAACAATAGGTGCATCTTTTGCCCACCCTTGCGTGATATTTATGTTTTCTTTTTTCATTGCATCGGGGTCTTTGAGCATTTTTGGAATAAACTCTTTTTGGATAATACTATCGGGCACATTCCAATATGGATTGAGCACTATATATGCAACTTTACTCCCGAAAACAGGAGTTGGGTGTTTTTTATCACCGACAATCACACGCATCTGTTTTTTTACTTGCTTACCATCCATAAAATATAGCATAAAATCGGGGATATTGATAATAACGTGATACTTCTCGTCTCTTTGATTGAACTGTTTGATTCTATCAAGATTTAACTCTATCTTTCTTGCTCTACTTGCAAGCGATTCATTAAGAGCACTCAATGTATCTTTACCTATAACACCGGAATTTGAAAGTCCATTGCGAGCTTGAAATTGTTTAATTACATCAAAAAGACATTTGTCATAAAGAGTACTACCGTTCTGTGAACAGCCGCCAAGTTCATCCGTAAGCGCAAGTCGTTTTCTTATAAGAGGAATAGCACTCGAATTCTCTCCGGGTTTAAGATATGTTTTACCGATTGTTATCTTTTGAATCTGCTCTTTTTGTGCGACTGCATTATAGAACTTTAGTTTTTCGTACAATTTATCATAATTAAAACCAAATTCTGACTTTTGATCCATGGAAGCGCTAAGACTTCCATTAATAATGGCGCTTTTTAACAAATTCGCAGGAGAGCTTGCTACTCCGTATGAAACCCACTTTGCATCCATATTGTATGCTTTGTTTTTTGCTGCAAGTTTTGATTGAAAAAGACTCCAATCGGTTCCCCCGCTCCCAAGATAACTATAGTATTGATTGTAAAGTTTACTAAACTCAAGTTCAAGCACAAGCTTATCTTGTATATTGCCCCCCGAATATATCTTAGAGGCTTTTTCTTGAAGCCGTAAACTTTTATTATAGATAGCACTAGGCAAATTGAATCTATTTGTCTCTATGCTTTTTAAAAGTGATTGAGAGAATGATGATATTTTATGCTCATGAACCCAAACAGGAATATAATAGATACTTTTATAAAATCTATTGAGATAGCTATCGGGATTTTTCTTCAAATTCTGCTCGATAAGCATTGAAACCTTTTCGTGAAAATCATAATCGCCCGCATTTAACGGATGCAAAAAGAGTATGCACAAAAATAGAGGCACAACAATAAATCTCTTCATAAAAAAACCCTTATTAAATTTTTAGTAAGTATATCAAAAAATTTACGATACTAAATAAAAAGTTATAAAATTATTATAGTTTTTCTACTTCAATTAACGCTGCCTCTTTTAATCTTAAAGCAACATAACTCTCAGATACTTTTACTTCTATCGTGCTTTTTGCCAAAGAGTATTCTTTGAGTTTTACAATCTCTTTGACAACAATACCCATAGAGCTTAATCTATTTTTAAAAGATTTTGAAGCATTTATCTTTTTGATAACACCTTCCTCTCCTTTTTTTAATTCGCTTAATAGCATATCCCTCTCCTTAAAGCGCCAAAACGACTCTATAGACAATAAAACTCATTATCCATGCCGTTACAGTCGTAAATAAAAATAGATACACCAAATACTTCCAACTTCCGGCCTCTCTTACAAAAACCATCGAAGCCGCTAAGCAAGGAAGATAGATCATAACAAAAACGATGAATGATATGGCTGAGGCAAAAGGTATCTCTTTTTTTATCATCTGCATCAATCCCTGATTATTTTCCGTGACATCTCCGCCCAAAGAGTAAAGCACGCCCATTGTTGAAACAACTACTTCTTTTGCGGCAAGTCCGGTTGCTATGGCTATGCTCATTCTCCAATCAAATCCGAGTGGCTCAAAAAACGGCTCTAGAACATACCCCGTCTTCCCTAGGTAACTGTTTTCTAAAGATATTTTATTGAATTCATTTTCAAACTCTAATGCAATCTGTTCAGAAGTCGCTTGTTCTATTTTTACTTGGTATTCTTGTGCTAAAGTCTCATTTTTTGGATAATTGCTCGCAAACCAAATGAGCATTGATGCCGCAAGTATAAAAGTGCCTGCTTTTTTAAGATAACTTTTTGCTTGCGAATACACAGTATGCCAAATAAGCCTCAAAGAGGGAAGTCTATATTTTGGCATCTCCATGACAAAAGGCTCATTTTCTCCTCTAAATACAAACGTCTTCAATACTTTTGCCGCAACAAGACCGAAAAGTGCGCCTGATATATAGATGAAAAATAGGATGCTTCCTGCATGCTCTTGCGAAAAGAAAGCGCCGACAAAAAGTACATAAACAGGCAATCTTGCTCCGCAACTCATAAAACCAATGATGAAGAGTGTTATAAGCCTTTCTCTCTCATTTTTGAGTGTTCTAGCCGCCATATAAGCGGGAACGGAACATCCAAAACCGGTAACCAACGGGATAAAACTTTTTCCATGCAATCCGAACCTATGAAAAAAACCGTCAAGCAAAAATGCAACTCTACTCATGTATCCCGTTGTCTCAAGAAGTGCTATGCCTATGAAAAGTATGATAATATTCGGCAAGAACATAACAACAGCACCCACACCGGGCACAATCCCGTCACCTATAAGTGAACCCAAAGTCCCCTCTCCGAAGACTCCTTTGGCTGCCTCTCCGATAGACGCAAAAAACTCATCTATTATGTCAACGGGAATTGCGCCGAGTGTAAATGTAAGCTGAAAAAGTCCCCACATAAAAAAGAGAAAAATAGGAATACCTAAAAATTTATTGATAAGGATGTTGTCAATCTTTTGCGTCAGGTTCTTCGCCCGCATTGAAGATATCTCCATTGCTTCCATTTTTGCACCCTTTGCAAATGCAAAATGCTCATCTTTAAATATCTGTTCTATATCCTTTGAATCTGAATGGATATATATATGTTCCAAAGAAGATCGTATAAGCGGTAAAAGTTCAATCCAAATTGGATCATCATGCATCATTTTATATGTTTCACTCTCCTCTTGTAACAGTCTAATCGCCAAGATTCTATATGGAATATCATTTTTGTATCTTTTCTCTTCAAAGAAATTTACAATTTTTCCAATCTCCTCTTCTATATGATCACTGTATTTTAATTTGGATACATATTGATCTTTCTTGTAAACTTCAACGATAGCATTTTTAAGTGCATCAATCCCGGTATGATCGGTTGCACTAGTTTTAATACAGGGTGCCCCCAATATCTCTGAGAGTATCTTCTCATCAATTTTAATTCCCTCTTTTTGTGCCTCGTCTATCATATTGAGCGCGACAACAACTTTTTTACCACTCTCAAGCAATTCGGCAGTAAAAAGAAGGTTTCTCTGCAAATTGGTCGCATCAACGACATTTACGATAAGATCATACTCTTCACTCTGAATAAAACTTTTTGTCACTTTCTCTTCTATAGTGTAGTCTGAGAGAGAATATGCCCCCGGAAGATCAATAATGTGCATATCATACTCGCTACAGGAAATGTCATCACACCACTTAAATGTCACCTCTGTCTTCTCAACAGTAACACCTGAAAAATTACCGACTTTAAGTCTTGAACTTGAGATCGCATTGATAAGCGAACTCTTTCCGACATTTGGCTGACCGGCTAATGCGATAGTCAACTTTTGCATCTTTATCCTTTTTGATAACAATTATTAGTTTTAGAATTAAACCTTTTTTCTGCTTAAAACATTCTAATAATATCTATATCAAGATATGAAACTGGTGCAATCTCGTCCGATATCTATCTTGATTTTATCATTACTCATTTTAAGTCGATTGTCTCCACCGAGATATGCTTTTTTAATTCTCTCTTTTATCTTTTTTTGTTTCTTTTCTTTGATGTCAAAAAGCGTAAAGAATTTTTTTATACTTACCCAATCTTGAACTACAATCTCTTTTGGTTTAGCCTCTATTGCAATGGCTTCTTTTTTTGATTCAAGCTTTGCTCTATAGAGATGTTTCATTTCGTAAAAAGCCTCTTTAAGCAACTCCACTTCACCGCGCAATGTTCCTGCCATCTGCTCATTGCTCTCCTTGAGATCTTCTATTCTCGCTTGCAATGTTATTATCGTTTCATCCTTCGATTGAAGCAATCGGCTGTAATGCTGTTCAATATCTACGGTTTTTCTTGATACATTTGTCATTTCGACTTTTGAATTTTCTACACCGTCTTCAGATGCATTAAGCACGATAAAAAGCTGTCCCTCTACCTCTTTTGATTGAAGTGTTCCTCTTTTTACCTTTGCATATACCGCTTGTCTTGAGATATTATATTTTTTCGCATATTGTGCAGGCTTTATCAATTTGCTCATGAGGCTATACCTTTAAAAATTTACAATTTGTAAATGATACCATATTAAAATAAGCTTTTGTTTTGACGTTTACTTTTTAGTTCCCTCAAGAACAGGCACAAAGTAACATGTCTCTATAGATTCCGAAGTAATAGCAGAACCTCTTTTATAAAAACGCGTTAATATCTGCACGGGTCCTTCTTGTATGGGTGCAATCAAAATACCTCCATCACTCAGTTGCTCAAAAAGAGTCTCCGGAATCTTTGGCGTTGCAGCCGAGAAAAGTATCCGCTCAAAAGGTGCATAATCTCCCCATCCTCTTTGTCCATCATCAAATCTTGTAAAGATATTGTAAATTTCAAGTTGACTAAATCTGCTTTTCGCACTTTTTAAAAGTGAATCTATCCGCTCTATTGTGAATACCCGTCGTACGATAGCACTGAGTATTGCTGCTTGATATCCACTACCACAACCTATCTCTAAAATGGTGTCAACACCTTCAAGCTCTAAATGTTCCGTCATCTTTGCAACGGTGATAGGAGAACTTATCCATTGACTCTCATGAAGCGGTAGTGCATCAAGTTGATATGCCAAATGTGAGAAAGCATCAGGAACAAAAACTTCTCTATCTATAGCTAGAAAAGCTTTTTTGGTTAATTCGTTCAGCTCTACATGTTTTTCTATTTCACCAACCATCTGCTCTAGCTTTCTTTTTTTAATCACTCTCCATCCCCCATATCAATATATCTTCTCATTTTTGTTATCTCTTTAAGTGTAATTAATTTATATAGATATTCATCTTCATTCTCTTTTGAAACATCTGCATCAGGAGATATGATTAATGATCTATTGATTATGCCTTTATTGCCCGCACTTGAAACAACTACATAACATTGATTCATCACCGCCAATGCTTTTGCTAAAACTTCCATATGGTGAGCTCTTAATAATCCCCATTTTGCAGGAATAAGTACAATATCTGCGCCCTCAATCTTTTTCCAAAGCATTTTAAAACGCAACTCAAAACAGATAAGTAGTGCAAATTTTACCCTATTAACCTCAAATAGTACAATATCATCCTCGCTCCCGGCTCTGAAATGCTTATGTTCTTCACCGAGCTTAAAGAGCTTCGTTTTATTTTGCTTGTGAATAATTTGATGCTTGTTGATAACAACGGCTTGATTGAAAAATGCATCGTGCTCTTGAGCAATCACACTCAAAACAACAATAGTATCTTCAACAGCTAAAAGCAAATCTTGTATTGCTTGTGCGCTCTTTTTTGCAGCAAATGACATATTATCATAGTCAAACCCGCTAAGATAAAGCTCCGGAGCCAAGATGAGTGTCTCTTTTTTGGTATGTTGAATGATAACGTTTTTGAGATATTCTAGATTTTTATCAAAATCCAAAAAATCTTTTTGTAAAGATATAATATGCAGTTTGTTTGAGATCATTCCGTCTAGACTACTTTATAAGATAATCTACTATACAAAATATAGAGGGGATGCTACTTGTTAACCAATCTAATTCAAAATTATACATCTCTCTTCTCCATTATTTTCAGATTCTTTGAAAATATAGAGTAGATTATACAATTTTTGGATAATTTTTAAGTTTAATTTTCCTCCCCGGGGAGGGAAGAAGGTAACGGTGAATATATAAAGACTTTGGGGGATGTATAGAAAAAGTTACCTTAGAAAGTCGCCAAATTGCATTAAGGAGTGCTTGGGGGGAGACACCCTTTTAAACTTTCTGTTGGTATTGTATTAAACTTGCGTGAAGAAATTGTGTAAGATTACTGACATCCAACACATTCTAAGCTTCTATCCTCTACGCCTGTCTCTTCTTTAGCACGCTCGGGAGATTGGCTGCGCAGATAATATGTCGATTTTAATCCAAATTTCCATGCATCCATATAGATATCATTGAGATACTTTCCACTTGCTTTATCAAGGGTGATAAATATATTGAGACTTTGCCCCTGATCTATCCACTTTTGACGAATTGCTGCTGCTTTTATAAGCAATCTTTGGTCAATATCATAGCTTGAAACATAATACTCCCATGTATCAGGAGAAAGATTTGGCGCAACAACAGGAATAAGCCCTGAGAGATTTTCTTCAAACCATTTTCGCTTATAGATAGGCTCTATAGCCTGCGTGGTTCCAATAAGTATAGAGATAGAACTCGTTGGAGCAATCGCCATCAAATACCCGTTTCTCATCCCGTCATTTTTTACTTTTTCTTTCAATCCTGCCCAATCATGTGTATATCCAAAAAGTCCGCCTCTATCTACCAATTTACACGCATTCTCATTTGCTTTGTCGATAGGAAATATCCCTTTTGACCAGTTAGAACCTTCAAAAAGCGGATAAACACCTTTTTCAAGTGCAAGATCACTTGAAGAACGAATAGCATAATACGATACAGACTCCATAATCTCATCTATCTTCATAAAATGCTCATGGCTTCCCCACTCTATCTTAGCTTCTGCAAGCATTTGTGCTTCACCCATAACACCAAGCCCTATTGATCTTGTTTTTTGATTTGTCTTTTTTACTTTAAGCAACGGATAGAAATTCAGATCAATCACATTATCTAGCATTCTCGTAGCTATAGGGACAACTCTTGCAATATCTTCAGGAGTATTGACGCGTGAAAGATTTACTGAAGCAAGATTACATACTGCGGTATCTCCATCACTCATCTCCTTATCCGTCACTATGATGGATTTGCCTCCTATAGTATCGAGTGCCGTAATTTTCTTTGCAGGCTTGATAATGCCACTATCTACCTTTATCTCTTCATTCTCCTCATAGACTTTCATTGTTCCGTCTTCAAAAGTAACCTTTGTTTTATAATGATTAGGTGCCGTATTTTGAAATATTTCAGTACAAAGATTTGAACTTCTAATCACTCCGGCATGTATATTTGGATTGACTCTATTTGAAGTATCTTTAAAACATAAAAATGGATTACCCGTCTCAAAATAGCTTCTGAGAACATCTTTCCATAATTTTTTGGCGGAAATTACCTCTTTTGTTATTGCCTCTTCGCTATTTTCAAGCTCAATATACCTTGCTTCAAACGCCTCACCGTGAAGTTCTGTAAGTTCAGAGACCTCAAAAGGATCAAAAAGCGTCCAATGCTCATCGGCCTCTACTCTTTTCATAAAAAGATCATTAAGCCACAAAGCAGGGAAAAGATCGTGTGTTCTTCTTCTCTCTTCGCCCGAATTCTTCTTAAGATCTATAAAATCTCTGACATCAATGTGCCAAGGCTCTATATAAACGGCAATCGCTCCCTTTCTAGTGCCCAATTGATCAACCGCGATTGCAACATCATTGGCAATTTTTAAAAATGGTATTATCCCGCCTGCTGCATGCTTATGCCCATCTATGTAAGAGCCCATGCCTCTTACAAGTGACCAATCCCAACCTATGCCGCCGCCAAATTTTGATAATAGTGCCATCTCTTTATAGCTATCGAATATCCCTTCGATATTATCAGGCGTTGAACCTATATAGCATGAACTCAACTGATGTCTTGGAGTTCGCGCATTTGAAAGTGTCGGCGTAGCTGCCATAACTTCAAATTTACTCAGAATATCATAGAATTTCTTTGCCCATGTTTGACAATCAAATTCATTTTGTGCCAAAAACATAGCAACCGCCATGAAAAGTTGCTGTGGAAGCTCTATAGGATTGCCTTTTTTATCTTTTATGAGATATCTGTCATAAAGAGTCCTCACGCCCAAATAAGTAAACTGCAAATCTCTCTCAGGCTTCATATAATTATTAAGGTCGTCAAGATTATATTTATCTTTCAGTCCTATAACGATACGCCCGCTCTCTTCGCCTTTTTGAAAATATTCTTTGAGGTGATTGTATCCCGTGAACCCCGTCACCTTATGATAGAGATCATACAAAAAAAGTCTTGCGGCAACAAATGTCCAATCCGGCTTATCAAAATCAATCTTATCAACGGCAGTTTTTATAAGCGTTTGTTGAATCTCTTGCGAGCTAATCATATCTCTAAAATGAAGCTTTGCATCAACTTCGAGTTCGCTTTGGCTAACTCCTTTGAGTCCTTCAACCGCAGCTGCAGTATATTTTTGGATTTTTGTTACATCCAAGTTTTCGACTCTACCGTTGCGCTTAACCACTCTAATCATACATTAGCTCCTACTTTTTAAATCTTTTATTGCGAAGAATCGTCTTTATTTTGCATATAATATTAATATAGATTTTACTCAAAATTGGCTTTAAATGATTTGAATTTATGAAGATTTTTAGCTATTTTAGATATAAGATTTTATTATAGTGTTGATTATTTTATAAAGTTAATCAATTGTTGTGACAGACAGAAATATCTGTAGCAATGTCAGCATTATTTAGATGATATTTTTGTTTAATATAAATCTTCAAGTTCATGATATTTGCTCTCGTTAGCTAAATACTCTTTGAAATATCGCGTCAACATTTTTTGTATAATAATTATAATCAAAACAATCTCTAATCTGTTTTTCAGAGAGTTTTTCTCTAAGCTCTTTATCATCCAAAAGATACTGCAAGTAGAGACTCTCGCCTTTTTTGTTAAGCGGTGATTTCCCTTTTTGTATCTCCTCCCAAACCTTCATAGCATTTCTCTGTACTATCGCATATGCATCTTCACGACTCACGCCTGCTTTTGGAAGCTCAAGAAGTACTCTTTGTGAAAAGACAAGCCCGCCGGTAAGGTTGAGATTTTTCATCATATTTTCAGGCATTACAGTAAGGTTTGCTATGACACTGTTAAATCTATGGAGCATAAAGTCAGTCGTGATAAAACTATCAGGAAGCCAAAATCTCTCTGTTGAACTATGACTAATATCTCGCTCATGCCAAAGCGCAACATTCTCCATTGCAGGAATAGCATAGGCTCTAATCATTCTTGCAAGTCCCGTGATATTTTCTGTAAGGATTGGATTTCTCTTGTGTGGCATTGCTGAGCTTCCTTTTTGTCCTTTGCCAAAAAACTCTTCACACTCATAGACTTCCGTTCTTTGCCAGTGTCTTACTTGAACGGCAAACTTCTCTATAGAACTTGCAAGAAGTGCGAGTGTCGTCGCAAGACGAGCGTATCTGTCTCTTTGAATTACTTGGTTAGATGCAGGGGCACTCTGAAGTCCAAGTTCTTTGCAGGCTAGCTCTTCAAGCTCAAGAGGCGCATGTGCAAAATTACCCATTGCGCCACTTATCTGTCCTACGGATATAACCTCCATTGTCTCTTTGATATTCTTTAAATGTCTCGCCATTTCATCATACCAAACAGCAAGCACAAGTCCAAAAGTAATAGGCTCTCCATGTATCCCATGACTTCTACCGACCATAAGTGTCATCTTATGTTCAATGGCTCTATTTTTGATAGACTCCATCACCATCTCTACATCTTCAATGATAAGTTTAAGTGAGTCTCGCATCTGAAGTGCAACTGCCGTATCTACAGTATCAGAACTCGTCATTCCATAGTGGAACCATCTGCTCTCTTCGCCTAAACTCTCTGCAACTGATCCGGTAAAAGCAATTAGATCATGTCTTGTAACAGCTTCTATTGCATCGATTCTTTCTACGCTGAAAGATGCATTTTTTATGATCTTTTCAGCATCAACATCAGGTATAAGACCAAGCTTGTTCCATGCTTTTACAACAGCAAGCTCTACATCTAACCATGCTTGATATTTTGCTTGCATATTCCATTTACTGCTCATCTCATCTCTTGCATATCTCTCGACCATTACATCCCTTTGATTTTAGAAAGTTAGTGTATGATTGTAACCAAATTGTGTTTAAAGGTTTCGTACATATGCCGTTTGTAAAGAAGAGTTTTTTTGTTTCAGAACCTACTGCTCTGTTTCTTTTTGTTATGAAAACTCTCGGCATTTCACAAGGAGAAGCACAGCGACTTATCCATAAAGGAAGAGCGCAAAAAGACAAAAATATACTCCTTAATAGCGGCGAAAAAATAGAAGGAGATATCTCGCTTTATGTCTTTGAGCCTTTAGAATCAAATGATAAAATATTTACCCCTATTTATAAAAATAAAGACTTTATGATATTTGATAAACCTTCGGGAATTTTGATACATCCAAATACACATGAAGCAGGTTATTCTATGTTGGATGTCGTCAGATGGCATGGCGGTAAAACAGCAAACATAGCCCATAGATTAGATAAGGAAACATCAGGGCTTCTTATTGCCGCACTTCATAAAAATGCTGAAATTGAGCTCAAGAAAGCATTTGAAAATAAGGCTGTTCAAAAGGAGTATCTCGCATGGGTAGATGGAGAACTAAAAGAGAATTTGAGCGTAACAACACGCCTTAAAAAGAGTATTGATTTCTCTTCCAACAAACACAAAGTACTTGTCACACAAGAGAGAGGAAAGGTCTCAACAACAGATTTTTTTTCACTTTTTTATAATAAGAAATTGGATGCAACACTTGTGAGATGTGTGCCAAAAACGGGACGTATGCACCAGATTAGAGTCCATTTGTTTCACGTGAAACATCGCATTTTAGGTGACCCTATTTATGGCGTAAATTTCAGTGCTGCCAATAGATATCTCGATGATGTTTTAAGCGAGGAAGAGAGAGCTTATCACACAGGCGCAAAGCGACTTATGCTGCATGCAAGTAGACTTGATTTTAGATTTCAGAATGATTATTTTACATTCGAAAGCGAGATTGATTTTACAAAAATGCAATCACTTATTACCCCGCTCTCACAAAGAGAAAAGTCAATATATTGAGATTAATCTCGTGTCTCATAGATAATCCAACCTACTCCGACAACTGCAACACAAACGATAATTATCAATAAAAAAAGGTCAACACCAACCATATATAACCACTCCGATATTATAAATTTTGCTCTCTTAATTGTCCACAGGCGGCTGAAATATCCAACCCCTTAGATTCTCTAATGGTACACAAAAGTCCCTTTGCTATAAGATACTCTTGAAATGCAACCATGGAGGAAAGATCAGGTCTTTGAAAATCACTCTCTTCATATGGATTGAAATATATGAGATTGACCTTCGCCTTTATACCGCTCAAAAGTTTCACAAGTTTTTTGGCTGCACTTAAATCATCGTTGATATCCTTAATCATAAGATACTCAAACATCACTCTTTTTCTTGCATTTATTGGGAATTTCTTCACAGCATCGATGATAGAACTTATATTATATGCTTTATTTATCGGCATCAATTTTTCTCTTAAAACATCATCAACAGCATGAAGCGAAATAGCAAGATTGACTCCAAGATCAAGTTTTCCAAGTTTTTCTATCTTAGCACTCAACCCGCTTGTTGAAACTGTTTGTCTATTTGGCGAAATAGCAAATCCGTCAAGATCACTAAATATTTTGATAGCCTGAGCAACATTTTCAAGATTATCAAGTGGCTCTCCCATCCCCATATAGACAATATTGACTCTTCTATTTGCATCAATATTGTTCTCTTTTTTTATCATCAAAAGCTGTGCCACTATTTCTCCGGGAGTTAAATCTCTTACAAATCCACCTTTTGCCGTAAGACAAAAAGCGCACCCCACCTTACACCCTACTTGCGACGAAAGGCACAAAGTGTAACGCTCATGATGTTTAAGAGAACCATCATCATTGTACTCTTTTGCACGCATAAGCAAAAGGACTGCCTCAACAGTATGTCCATCATACAATTTAAAGAGATACTTGATGCTTCCATCCATACTTTTTTGTACCGTGAGTATCTCTAAAGGAGTGATAACAAATCTCTCTTGTAGGGATTTTTGCAAATCTTTTGGAAGATTTTTCATCTCATAAAAGTCATTTACATACTTATGATAGACCCACTGCCATATCTGTTTTGCTCGAAAAGAAGGGGTGATTATATCTTGTAATTCCTCCTTTGTATAGTCTAGAAGCACCTCTTTTCTGACACTCATCGAAACCACTCTTTTGCATGCCGACTCATATATTGCTCCAATATCTTCATCGCCTCTTTATGGTTATTAAGAAAATCGCTATGAGCATTTTCATCACAATAATTAGTTACTGCAAAAACTCCTCCTGCGGGTATTTTAAACTCTTTTGCCACTTTAAGGACAGAATAGAATTCCATATTTTCTATCCCTATTCCTTTTTCTAAGTAGTGCCTTGAAAGCTTTTTATCTGTAGTGATATAGTTTGATGAATTTACTATTGTTTCACGTGAAACATCATCTGCACTTGAGACAAGATTATCAATGGGTGTATATGCTTTGTTTGTAAAAAAACTATTCTCAATATTTGTAGCACTATTTGAATGGACAATATCAAATATCTTTACTTCTCCGTAACTTCCTGCTGTTCCGATAAAGAGTATATATTTTGGCGGGCTCATCAGACAAAATCTTGTGAGATTTATCGCGCTTTCAATAAGCCCTATCCCTATAGGCGAAGCAAATGCAAAACTTTCACTCTTACCTGCACAAAAAATCATTATTATATCCTCACAGGGATATTGTTGGCTCGAAGATAAACTTTAAGCTCACCAATATCTATCTCTTTAAAGTGAAATATAGAAGCTGCCAATGCGGCATCGGCATCTCCCGAAACAAAAACATCTTTGATATGCTCCATACTTCCCGCACCCCCACTCGCAATAAGAGGAATATCTACTTCATCTGATATCTTTTTATTGAGCTCATTATCAAATCCTGCTTTTGTTCCGTCCGCATCCATAGAAGTAACCAAAAGTTCACCTGCACCTAAATCATATGCTTGTCTTGCCCATGCAACAGCATCAATACCTGTATCTCTTCTGCCTCCATGTGTAAAAATATGCCACACTCCATTACCGACTCTTTTTGCGTCAATAGCTACAACAACACACTGAGAACCAAATCTTGTAGCTGCCTCGCTAATAAACTCCGGGCGTTTAATAGCTGCTGAATTGATACTTACTTTATCACACCCAACATTTAAAAGCGCATAAATATCATCGAGCTCTCTTATACCTCCACCAACTGTGAGTGGGATAAAAACTTCTTTAGCGACCTCTTTGACAACATCAACAATTGTTTTTCGCTCTTCATGGCTTGCGCCTATATCTAAAAAAGTGAGTTCATCCGCCCCCTCTTCATTATATCGCGCGGCAACCTCAACAGGATCACCTGCATCTCTTAATCCAACAAAGTTGATCCCCTTAACAACCCTGCCTCTATCAACATCTAAACAGGGGATGATCCTCTTTGCAAAAAAATCCATATAAACCTCTAACGCTTCAAAATATGATAAGATTATACAAAAATAAAATCAAAAAAGCTATTTGAACACAATTCAAAGATAAAATAAGGTTACTTATAGTATGATAAAAACCGATTTAGCAAAGTTTGCTCAAAAAAAGTTTGGTCAGAATTTTTTAAAAGACCAAAGCTATATAGAAAAGATCATCCAATCGATGCCCAATGACAAAAACCGTGTTGTTGAAATTGGACCTGGATTAGGTGATTTGACCAAAGAGCTTGTAAAAACCAAGCGGGTCATAGCATTCGAAGTTGACAAGAGGTTGTGCGAACATATTGCTAAAACATTTGAACATGAGATTGAAAAAAAGATTCTTATGCTCAACTGTGGTGACGTGTTAGCACTATGGGGAGATACTAATCTACTAGATGAAAAATATCATCTAGTAGCAAATCTTCCTTACTATATCGCAACTCATATCATCTTAAAAGCATTAAGAGATACACAGTGTCTTTCAATCTTGGTGATGGTGCAAAAAGAGGTAGCGCAGAAATTTTCTGCAAAAACACAGACAAGAGATTTCTCTTCGCTTGGAGTACTCACAGACTCTGTAGCAAAAGCCAAAATCTGTTTTGAAGTTCCCCCTCAAGCTTTTGTACCGCCGCCCAAAGTTACATCTGCAGTTCTTTTGATAGAAAAGAGCAGCTCCTTAAGTGACACAAAATTTGAGGAGTTTCTAAAGTTTGCTTTTATGCAGCCAAGAAAAAAGCTCATAAGTAATCTATCAAAATTTGCGCCAAAAGATGTGGTGCTGAAGGTATTTGATGCATTTGAGTTAAAAAACGATATACGACCTCACGAGATGTCAACAAAGAGCTATCATCAACTATATTACAAATTAAAGGAGTATCTATAAATGGATAACAACCAAAATGACAACAACCAAAACGGTAAAAGTCAAGACAAAGCAAGCCACAATGAACAAAAACCCTTCAAAAGAAGACCAAACCCGTATAGAAAACCAAAACCGGTAAACCAGACAAATCCTACTGCACCTGCCGCCGGAAACAATGATGAGCAAAAAAAGAACACAAACGAATTTAAAAGCAATAAAAATAGAAAAAATTTTAACAAGCCAAGAAGCAGTAAAAAAAATAGTGCAACTATAACCGAAGAGATGAATGTATCGCTTGAAGCAAATAAAGCAGTTCAAGAGATACGAATGAATCCATATAAAAAAATCGATATCAATAATCAAGCGAAAGTACGATTTACACCGCTTGGAGGACTCGGAGAGATTGGTGGCAATATTGCTGTTCTCGAGACGGAAAAAAGTGCTATCATTATTGATGTGGGCATGAGTTTTCCTGATGAAACAATGCACGGTGTTGATATCCTTGTTCCTGATTTTTCCTATCTGCACTCGATAAAAGATAAAATCGCGGGTATCGTCATAACGCATGCGCACGAAGATCACATCGGTGCTGTACCATATCTTTTCAAAGAACTAAAATTTCCGATTTATGGAACTCCACTTGCGCTTGCGATGATACAGGGAAAATTTGACGAGCACGGACTCAAAAACGATAGTAGTTACTTTAGATATATTACAAAAAGAGAGCGTTATGATATAGGTGAATTCAAAGTTGAATGGATGCATATGACGCACTCTATCATCGATTCAAGCTCACTTGCTATAGAAACACCTGCGGGAACCATCATACACTCTGGCGACTTCAAGATAGACTACACTCCTGTAGATGGATTTACGCCCGATCTTCATAGATTGGCATATTATGGAGAAAAAGGCGTATTGTGCTTGCTCTCAGATAGTACAAACTCACACAATCCGGGATTCACAAAAAGTGAGATCGTCGTCGGTAAAACATTTGAAAATATTTTCAAAACAACAAAAGGGAGAGTCATCATGTCAACCTTCTCCTCAAATCTCCATAGAATCTATCAGGCGATGGACACGGCAATCACACACAATAGAAAGATTTGTGTCATCGGAAGATCAATGGAAAAAAATGTTGAGATTACAAGAACTCTCGGGTATGTAGATATTGATGAAAAGCACTTCATAGAACCTCACGAGATACCAAAGTATCCGGATCATGAAATTCTTGTTGTTACAACAGGTTCTCAAGGAGAGACAATGGCAGCTCTTTTTAGAATGGCAACGGATGAGCATAGACATATTAAGCTCAAGCCTTCAGATACCGTCATCATCTCCGCAAAAGCAATCCCCGGCAATGAATCATCAGTATCAAAACTTATGAACCATTTAATGAAAGGCGGATGCAATGTTCTCTATCAAGATGTTCCTGATATCCATGTTTCAGGACATGCCGGGCAAGAGGAGCAAAAACTTATGCTCAGACTTATTCAACCAAAATTCTTCTTGCCTGTTCATGGTGAATACAATCACATTGCAAAACATGCAAAAACAGCTGTATCTTGTGGTGTAGATGAAAGAAATATAGTATTGATGAGTGATGGCGACCAAGTAGAGATAAGCGCAAAATATCTCAAAAAGGTAAAAACGGTAAAAACAGGAAAGATTTATATCGATAACCAAAACAATACGGCAATTGCAAATGATGTTGTTCTCGATAGACAAAAGCTTGCCGAAGATGGTATCATTAACATAGTAGCACAGGTATCACAAGAAAATCAAAAACTCATAGGTAAACCCGTTGTTATGAGCTATGGACTTGTTGCCGACAGAGAGATTAAAAAATTTACAAATGATATCTCTGCTATGATTGAGACGATGTTGAGCGCTATGAAACCCGAAGCACTCAAAGAGCACAAAGCAGTTGAAAACGAGATAAGAAATATGGTAAAAAGACATGTTATCAAGATCAAAAAAAGATATCCACTTATCATACCAACTATCTTCATAGTATAAGGAGACACAATGGATCTGCTCCAAGCCGCAAAAGAGACGCTTGAGATTGAAGCACATGCTCTTAGTTTGGCAAAAGAGTCTTTAGATGACTCTTTTTTACAAGCAATAGAAGCGATATATAACACACAAGGCAAGCTTATCATAACTGGCGTTGGAAAATCTGGTCTTGTCGGCGCAAAAATGGCAGCAACCTTTGCGAGCACGGGCACTCCATCATTTTTTTTGCATCCCACAGAAGCACTTCACGGGGATCTTGGGATGATCGGCAAAAAAGACACACTCCTTGCCATAAGTTATAGCGGAGAGAGTGAAGAACTTTCAAAGATACTGCCACATATTAAAAGAGTCGGCATTACACTTATCGGCATGAGTGCATCAAAAAGTTCTACGCTAGGTCGATACTCAGACATTTTTATCCCTATAAAAATTGACAAAGAGGCTTGTCCTCTAGGCGTTGCGCCGACAACTTCCACAACGCTCACTATGGCACTTGGAGATGCACTTGCGGTTGCACTTATGCATAAAAGAGACTTCAAACAAGAAGATTTTGCATCATTTCATCCAGGTGGCTCTTTGGGCAAAAAGCTTTTCATCAAAGTTAAAGATATCATGCGAAAAGAGAATCTTCCTATAATTGATGAAAAAACATCACTGAAACATGCAATTATCATGATGAATGAGGGGAAACTCGGAAATGTATTAATTGTTGACGATGAAAAAAAACTTAAAGCTATCCTTAGTGACGGCGATCTAAGAAGAGCTTTGGCACAGGAAGGCTTTGATCTCTCGCTGAGTGCATTAGAATATGCAACAAAGAATCCTTATAGGTTAACCGATATACAAACACTCGCAAGCAAAGCACTAGAAGAGATAGAAAGCAAAAAGATACAGTTACTTCCCATAACCGACAAAGACGAAAAGATAGTGGGTGTTCTTCATATCCATGATCTTGTCAATGCCGGCATCAAAGGCTCTTAAATTGAGAATCAATAAATATATATCTCACTATACAAAATACTCAAGAAGAGAAGCTGATGAGCTTATAAAAAATGGTGAAGTAAAAAATAATAAAACAACCATTAATGATCTTTCCTATCATGTCAAGGAAGGTGATAAGATCTTCGTAAAAAATAGACCGATTGAAAAAAGAACAGAGGTCACCGTAATCGTATACAACAAGCCAAAAGGCGTACTCGTTACCAAAAAAGATGACAGAGGAAGAGCTACAATATACCATAAACTCTCAGGAAAATATAGACATTTTATCCCCGTAGGCAGACTCGATTATGCTTCTGAGGGATTACTGATCCTCACAGACACCCCCAAAGTAGCACAAATACTCATGGAAAGTGATTTGCCCAGAACTTATAATATAAAAATAGACACACCGCTTACTCCTGCTATGGAGCAGGCTATGCGAGAAGGACTGGAACTTGAAGATGCTTCAAGTGGCGCACACGAAAAGAGTAAAATTACGAGTATGAGCTTTGCTCCTTTTGAGGGATATGAAGTACGTTCTATTGGAAAAAGCTTTACAAAACTCCGCGTTATTATCAGCGAGGGGAAAAATAGGGAACTTAGAAGATTTTTTGCACATTTTGAAGCAAAAGTGCTTGATCTTAAAAGAGTAGCGTATGGTGGGATTGAACTTAATAATCTACCGACTAACAAAACGCGTTATTTCACCCGAAAAGAGTATGATGATCTTCATAAATTCATCAAAGCATACGAAAAAGAGAAAAGGACATAAGGAACACTTTTGAGCCTGACTATAAAATATCGACCGCAGCATATCGATGATATCGTTGGACAAGATGAGCTTTTGAGTAAAAAAAGTGCTCTAAGGATACTGATAGAGAAACAGAAAATGCCACATGCTTTTTTTTGGGGTCCTGCAGGATGTGGCAAAACGACACTTGCTAGAGTGATTGCCAAAAGCCTTGATACTCCTTTTTATGAACTTAATGCCACAAATTTCAAGATTGCTGATCTTAGAGAGATACTTGCTAGATACAAAAATGCATTACAGAAACCCCTCATTTTCATTGATGAAGTACACAGACTCAGCAAAAATCAACAAGAGACACTCTTGCCATTTATGGAGAGTGAACAAGCTATCATTCTTGGTGCGTCAACACAAAACCCTTACTATTCACTAACTTCTGCCGTGCGATCAAGATCTTATCTATTTGCACTTCAATCCATCAACAAAGATGCCTTGCAGACGCTTTTAGAAAAAGTTATCCGAAACGAAAAAATAGCGATACAAGAAGATGCGAAAGAGTATCTCGTTCGTTCAAGCTCCGGAGATGCAAGGGCGATGCTCACTCTGCTTCAAAGCGCTAAAGAGATAGAAAACCCAATAACCTTACAGAGCGTAAAATCACTTCGTCCTACCGCCATGCAAGGAGGAAGCATCGAAGATAGTATGCATTATGATCTTATCTCGGCACTTATAAAGAGTGTGCGTGGAAGTGATATTGATGCTGCACTTTACTATCTAGCAGCCCTCATTGATGGAGGCGAGGAGTCTGCTTTTATTGCAAGAAGGCTAGTGATTTTAGCAAGCGAAGATATCGGTAATGCCAACCCAAACGCGGCAATCTTAGCAAGCACTATATTGAACTCTGTTGAAAAAATCGGTTATCCTGAAGCGAGAATACTACTCGCGCAACTTACTATCTATCTTACCTCTTGCCCAAAATCAAATAGTGCCTATAATGCTATCAATGAAGCACAAGGAGAGATAAAAACAAATGGTGTCCTCAATCCGCCACATTATCTCACTGATAAATCATCACAATACAAATATCCACATGACTTTGGAGGCTGGGTGGAACAAGAATATAAAGCAAAAAAACAGATATTTTATAAAACAGATTCCGTTGGTTTTGAAAAAACACTCAAAGAGTGGATAGAAAAAATTACAAAAAAATAATATCTCACAATCAAATCACTTTTCTTTAGATATAATAATAAAAACTGTGATTACGGAGGAAAAAATGAAAAAAAATATAGCAAAATCTTTATTTGCTTCAGTATTGAGTATGTTAATGCTAGGTGGATGTGCAAACCAAGGACTCGTGCAAGAAGATGATCCTTACAACAGAACAAAAACAGGTGCTATTGGAGGTGCAATCGGAGGTGCCGTTATAGGAGCGACAACCGGTCACGGGAGCACAGATAGAAGACAAAGAGCGCTTGTTGGTGCAGCACTTGGCGGACTTTTAGGTGCCGGTATCGGCTACAGCTTAGATCAACAAGCAAACGAGATTGCAAGGGCGCTTGGAACTGGAGTTGATAACGATCCACTTGCCGCACTTGATCCGGAAAGAGATATTATTGTCTCAAAAACAAGCACCTATGTTAAAATCATGTTTAGAGATGATATGATGTTTGCAGTAAATTCTACAAGATTACAGCCTACTGCAAGAACAAAAGTAGGAAAAATTGGGCAACTTCTTCTAAATTATCCGCAAACAATCGTACAAATAGCAGGACATACCGACAATGACGGAAGCTATACCTACAATCAGTCACTCTCAGAAAATAGAGCTAATAGTGTGGCAAACACGCTTACGGGATCAGGCATTCAAAATGTCGTTGCAACTGCAGGCTGCTCGTATAGCAATGAGCTTGCTCCCAATACATCAAAAAGAAACAAAGCACTCAACAGACGGGTTGAGATATATCTTTATGGTAATCAAAACCATATGATTAATCCCTGCCAATAAAAGAATTTAGATATAATTCTCAAAGACATCTTGCAGAAATGCAGCCTTTGAGGATTATACGGGAATGAATTACTTTTTAACCTCTTTTATACTTATGATTATAGGGCTTGGCATAGCCTTCTTTTTAGGAGGATTTGCTTTTGTCTATATAGTATTTTTACTGATAATTTTAGAAGTTTCTCTCTCTTTTGACAATGCTGTTGTTAATGCTAAAGTACTCAATAAAATGGACCCCGTTTGGCAAAAACGATTTATCTACCTTGGTATTCCTATAGCTGTCTTTGGCATGCGTCTTGTTTTTCCGTTGGCAATAGTTGCCATTGCTACTGGCATGAATATGCTAGAAACACTTAATATGTCTCTTAATAATCCTAGTGCCTATGAGGATGCTCTAAAATCAACTGAGAAAAATATTTTTGCCTTTGGCGGTGCCTTTTTACTAATGGTCTTTTTAGATTTTTTCTTCGAAACCAAAGAGATTGCTTGGGTCAAAATCTTAGAGAGCTCGAGATTTATAAAAAAAGTTTCACTTGTCTCAAATATAGAACTCATTATTGCCATTTCTGTAGGGATTTTTTTAGGACATCTCACGCAAGATTTTGGAGTTCTTTTGGCATATTTTTATGGTGCATTACTGCATACACTTCTTGGAATGATTGATGATCTTTTTTCAACACAAAATGTAAAAAATGGCTTGGCAGGATTTTTATATCTTGAGGTTTTAGATGCTAGTTTTAGTTTTGATGGTGTTATAGGTGCATTTGCAATAAGTAGCAATATCTTTATCATTATGATTGGGCTTGGTGTTGGGGCAATGTTTGTCAGAAGCCTTACGCTTTACTTTGTTGCTCATAAAACTCTCTCAAATTTTAGATATCTAGAGCATGGCGCACACTACGCTATAGGGATACTTGCTATTATCATGCTTGCTAAAATCACCCTTCATATAAGTGAACTTGTAACAGGAACGATAGGTATAGGACTTATTATTTTAGCTTTTGCACACTCTGTTTGGGAAAATAGAAAAGAGGAGATTGCCTCTAAAGCTAAAAGAGGGTAAAATTTCAAACAATCAAGGAGGCAAACATGGTTAATGAGATATATGATTACACAAAAGAGCATATGGACAAAAGCTTAGAAGCGCTTAAAAGAGATTTTTCAACATTAAGAACAGGAAAAGTAACAACAAATATAGTTGATAACATCAAAGTTAATTATTATGGAAACCCTACTCCTCTCAATCAAATCGGTAATGTGATTGCCCTTGATGCAGTCACGATTGCTATCAGCCCTTGGGAAAAAAATATGCTAAGTGCTGTATCAAAAGCTATTCAAGAGGCAAATATCGGCGTCAATCCCAATAGTGACGGCGATATGATAAAACTCTTTTTTCCACCAATGACGGTTGAACAAAGAGGTGAAATCGTTAAACAGGCAAAAGCAATGGGTGAAAAGGCAAAAGTAGCCATAAGAAACATAAGAAAAGATAGCAACGATAAGATAAAAAAGCTTGAAAAAGATAAAGAACTAAGCGAAGATGAATCAAAAAAAGCTCATGATGAGATACAAAAGATAACCGATGATCATGTTACAAAGATAGATGAATTGCTTAAAGTAAAAGAAGATGACATTCTCAAGGTATAACGGATGAATATTGAACAGATATACAAAGATGCCGGAGCGCTCCTAGAGGGTCATTTTATCCTCTCAAGCGGTAACCACTCAAACAGATACCTCCAAAGTGCAAAAGTACTAGAAAATCCTCAAACATCTCAAAAGCTTGCTATTGCCTTGGCAAAGCTTATCCGAGATGCTAACATCACGGTCGAGACCATCTGTGCACCTGCCCTTGGTGGTGTAATCGCCGGTTATGAGCTTGCAAGAGCTTTAAATGTGCGCAGTATCTTTGCAGAGAGGAAAGAGGGCTCTATGCAACTTCGAAGAGGGTTTGAGGTACAAAAAGGCGAAAAAATCATCGTATGCGAAGATATCATAACAACAGGTGGTTCCGCGATGGAAGTAGCGGCTATTCTGAGCGAACTCGGCGCAGATGTAGTTGCATTTGCTTCATTGGCAAATAGAGGATTTTGCAAAAGAATCGGTAGCAATACCAAAGCACAATCAAATTGTAAGCTTCCAAAAGATGTTCCGCTTTTTTCATTGGAAGATTTTAACTTTGAAATGTACGATCCCACAGATTGTCCACTATGTAAAGCAGGAAGTAAAGCTATAAAACCCGGAAGCAGAAACTAACGCCCTGCTCTCCAAACAACTGCACACAAATCAACGCGTATATCTCTTTTATTTGGCTTTATGTTTATAGTACTTATTTCATAATTTTCCAACGTAAAACTATCTTCTAGAGTATCTAGTTCTTTTTGAAGCATATCGGCTAGTTTATCAATATCCTCTGTATGCGCCTCAACATCTTCCTTTGCTCTAGCAACATCACTTCTTTCTTTATAGGCTCTTTTGCCACTAGTTGCCACTTTTTTTAATTTTGTAGTGCTAGCTCCACCCAAAATCGCTCCTACTATTGCAATACCGGCACTCAAAAATGAACTTGTCGTATCAGCTTCTTCTTTAGCAAGCCTATCTTTTGCTCGCCCTAGTCTATCTAAAAGCCTCTTTTCGTCTTTTTGAAATCTCTCTTTAAGTTTTTCTATCGCTTCTTCTTTCTTCTCTTTGAGTATATCTTGGACGCGCACTATAAAATCACGTTGATTTTCGTTTATATCTGATCGCAACTTGAGCTTATCACATGTAAAAAGTTCCATACTTTGCGTCTCATAAAGCCAATTTTCCAATCTACTGCACGCATCTTTTAAAGAGGGGTCATTTTTGATGCACTCAGGCAATTTAGAAAATTGAGCATCTTTAGGCTCTTTAGTCTCAAAGTTTGAAAAATCCAGCTTCTCTTCTTTTGCATTATTCCAATCAACATAAACCTCATCACCGTTTATAGGTAAAGAGAAAATAAGCTCTTTTTTATGCTCCGCTCCTTTTGCCCTATCTAAAAAATAGATACCTGCTTTTGCTCCAAGCGTTGCATCAAAACCTCTGATATCTGCATGCAAGGGTTCAAAAAATTGCGAGATAGAGGCGTCAATTCTCTCAAAAATCTCATAGTCATGTTTTAATAATGTTTTATTGTGCATATTTTTACTTACATAAAGTTCTCTTTTGTCATTCATTATCTCTTTAATGTCTTCTCTATTGAGAGGACCTTTGAGGTAACTCAGTACCCATCTTGTTGAAAATAGCGAGAGATCATCATTGTAGATACTCTTATAAAAAAATGTTCTCTTGGGAAGATTTGAGAGCAAAGAACGAATCTCATCACGCTCAAAACTTGAGCCGATTTTGCCGCCGAGTCCCTCAATAACTCTATCAATATCTTGTGTTGTTTGCAATCTTCCTATAAACCATGTTCCTATATTTGCAAGTCCCTTATAGTCAAGGTCAACAGGATTTTGTGTGCTTAAAACTACTCCTATACCGTATGCTCTTGCTTGTTTTAAAAGTGTCAACATCGGCTCTTTACTTGGTGGATTTTTACTTGGTGGGAAGAAACCAAATATCTCATCCATATATAAAATAGTTTTTAAAGCACTTGTGCCACTTTGTCTTCGCATCCAACCCACATATCTATTGAGCAACAAAGAGACAAAGAACATTCTATCTTCATCACTTAAATGTGCTATGGAAAATATGGTGATTTTTGCTTTTCCATTCTCATCATAGAGTAATTTTTGGATGTCAAGATTTACCCCTTGTAACCACACTTTAAAATGAGATGAAGCTAAAAGAGAGTTAAATTTTGTAGCCAAAGCGAATCTATTTTTTTTGTCAAAAAATTCATCGACACTCAAGATACCTATCTTCTCAAATGATGGCTCAATAATCTCTTTTATGATATCTTCTAGGCTTATATCTTTTTGTTGTATCCAAAAGTTTGAGATGATTTGCGATAGCAAAATATGCTCTTTTTCGCTTGGGTCAATATTTGATAATCCAACAAGGGTAAGCAAGCTTGAGGCTGTTGTTTTAAGATAGGATGCAAAGATATCTGCTTCTTCCATCACTTCGCTTGATGGTGCCTCTAAAGAACTCATAATATTAACCGGGATTCCCGATAAACTTCCGGGTGTGCAGATAATTTTTTCGACATCATGTAATTTTTGAACTCTTATGCCATCTTGATGCCAGCTCTCAACACCCTCTTTCCACATAGTTGCAACATCTTTTGCATATGCATCGGCATCTATATTTTTTAATCGCGCCTCATCTTTGATCCATGGAAGAAAATTTTGGGGAGAAAATGTCGGATCAGTAAGGCAGAGATTGCCCATATCACCTTTTGGATCAATAACAATAGAAGGGATGTTGTCGATTGCTGCTTCTTCTATGAGCCCAACACCAAGCCCTGTCTTTCCTGAACCGGTCATCCCGATAATCGTTGCATGCGTCGTAAAATTCTTATCTTTAATGAGCGTAAGCATCTCTTGTGTTTGAAGCGTCTCCTTATCTACATCCTTGCCGACGTAAAAAAGCCCTAGTTTTTCATAGATGTCTTGCATTATTGCTCCCGTATAGTGTTCTTTATCTCTTCTATTTCCTCTCTTTTGATATGCATATCAAGCTGAGGGAAAGGCATACTGATACCGTTTGTCTGTAATGTTTCATATATGAGTATAAGCAAATTTGACTTTGTTGAAGGACGAAGCCCCTCTATCCAAACAAGCAGGTCAAGCTCTATATAGCTCTCTGCCATATGTGTCATCCAAACGTTCGGCTTATAACGCACAGGTTCTCTTAAAAGCTTTATATCCGAATTTAGAACCGCATCGACTATAAGCTCTTTTACGTAGGGGATATTTTCACCATAGCCTACTTTAAAAGGAATATATATCCTTCTTATTCTATCGTTGAGCGTAAGATTTATGACTCTATTGTCAGTCAATTCACTATTTGGAACGATGATATGGATATTGTCAATCGTACGTATATTAGATGCCCTAAAGCCTATGTCAATCACTTTCCCAACGATATTATCGGCACCGAATTTGATATAATCTCCTACCCTTATGTAATTTTCTCCAAACATTACCATGCCCGAAACCATACTTGAGACGATGCCCTTTAGTGCAAACCCAAGCCCTATAGATATCACCCCTGCGATAACGGCAAGATTGGTAATGCTCAGCCCGATACTTGCTATTGCCATAACTAAAGAGCTAAAAACAATAAGGATAAAACCTAGATTAGCTGCTGTTTTTATCCATGCATAAGATTTGTCTTTTCTCGTCGAATAGAACTTTGACATCAGCATCAAATAGAGCCTTGCAACAAAAAGACCCAAGATGAATATACCAAAAACTTTAAGTATGCTCAATAAGCTTATTGGCACCTCATCAACCACTAAAAGTGGTGCCGAAGCTGTAGCATATACATCTTCTCCGATAGAGGAGATTGCACTTTTTAATTTTGGAAACATATACTCCGAAGCACTTGTACTTTTTTTGACAACCTCATCTAAAAACTCTATCTTACAGTGGTAAAAACTGTTTTTTTTACTCAATCTTGATTCTAATACCTCAATATAATCTTGAGTTTCAATTATCTTTTCAATGTTGTTATTTTTGACATAAAAGAGTGCCGCGACTATCGATTGATCCATAAGCTCTTTAATCTTTTTATTGCGTCTCTTTTCTAATTCTTTTATCTTAAGAGCAAGCTCTTTCGAGACCTCTTCTTGAGATAATAGTTCTCTCTCTTTGTTAAGATTGAGTGCGACTAATTTTTTATCTAAAAGTTCAATCTCTTTTGTTAAAAGAGTATCATAGTCTTTATCAAGCTTAAAATCCACCTTAGTGACGATATCCAAAAATACCTCTTTGGCATTTTTAACATAATTCCTCAATGATTTTATATCATTTTTGTCTTTCTTTTGTTTGAGTTTATAGTAGGCAAACTGAAGTTGATAGAGCCTAAGGTTCGGATTTTCATCGGAAGCTTCGTTCTCTATCTCTTTGTTGAGATATGCTAGTTTATCTTGGATGAGTTTTTCGTTGGATTCAAGCCTATTTATCTTTTTCACCGAGAGTGCTATCTTGTCAAAAAAGGCAATAACGGAATTTGCATTTATGTTTTTCGAATCAAACTTCTCCACTGCAATCTCATGTTCTTTGCCGTTTGATTTTACAATATCTTGGAGTTTTTGAAGCAATGCCTTTTCGTTTTTAATTCTCTCTTCTGCCTCTATCGTTTCGGGGTTCTCTTGTGATATCATAGTCCCCAAATGAGTATAATACTCTAAAAGGTTATCTCCATCATACATTTTTGCATCCGGTTGAGCACAAAATGCAACAGATAACAATAACAATAAGGCAGAAAATAATTTTGTCACTCTCACTCCAATTTTAATTTGTAAAATGATACCATTTTTTGCCTATTTTTTGATGATTAGTTTGAAAAAAGATTTCGATATAATTAGATCAAAATAACCTGCCAAAGGTGGCATAAATGGCAAAAAGAGAGAGATTTAGAGACATAAAGCAGCATAAAAAACAAGATGCTCCCAAAGAAGAAAAAAATAATAATGCCCACTTTCTCGTCAAGATCAAAGCTTTTTTAACCGATAGCTTTATACTTCTTATGCCAATCATGTACATAGTCTTTTATCTCATTATGGACGGTCGAGAAGATTTTGCTATACACAAGATAGAAGGATGGCTTTATATAATCATCCCATTAATACTTATTCAAAGTATATTCTTTTACATTTCGGGACAAACTCCAGGATATAAAGCTTATGGCATAAAACTCATCGATGCTTCAACTAAAAAGAAGCCCTCTTTGGGGGTTATCTTGTTTAGAAATCTTAGCGCTGTGTTGTCTTTTTTTAGCATCTTCGGTTGGATGTTGATGTTCTTTAGAAAAGATTATAAAAGCCTTCACGATCTTTTGGCAAATACTGCAACCGTTTATGAAAGATAACACACCTATATTCTCGCTCATTCTTGGCGGGTTTTACTTTTTTTATTTTGCGCTTATTGGAATATATATTGTTTTTTTACCAAAAATACTCAATGATTTGGGTTATAGCGCTTTTGATGTGGGTGTCATTTACTCTGCAGCTGCATTGATGCGTTTTTTAACCCCATTTATATTTAAACATCTTTTCTATCTTGACTACAAAATCTATCTCTACTCACTCTTTGTGATTTTACTAAGCGTTGTACTGTTTTCATGGAGCGTAGAGCACTTTTGGTTTTACTTGATTATAAATTTGATGTTTGGAGCAGCGATGGGAATATCTTTGCCCTATATTGAAGCTATATCTCTTGAGGCTTTATCGAAGTTCAGATATGGAAGAGTGAGACTTTGGGGTTCGATCGGGTTCATGGCAATCGTGCTCGGTCTCTCTTTGAAATATCTCTTTATTTCACTCATCATAGTTGCTTTTCTTATGTTACTCTTTGGTGCAATAGCTGGCAAAGAACACCCTTCTCAGATAAAAAAGAAAGAGGAAGATAACAGCTCTTTTTCTTTGGTGAAATACGCTCCTCTTTGGATATCTCTGCTATTGATGCAATTAAGCTTTGGAGGATTTTATAACTTTTTTACGATATATGAATCTGAGGTCGGTATATCTTTGGATGTAATTCGATGGATGTGGATATTCGGTGTTTTATGTGAAATTATCATGCTCTATTTTCAAGGGCCCCTGCTTCAAAGAAACTTGTTGCAAGTCATAAAACTTACGACACTCATTACCGCATTGAGATGGTTTATGCTCTATCTTTTCGGTCACAATACATATATCGTATTTCTCTCACAATCCTTGCATGCTTTTAGTTTTGCACTTTACCATACCGCGGTTATCAGCTATCTCTTTTTGATTTACACTCAAAAAAAACTTGTACAACAATTCTATCTCGGCATATCTTTTGGACTTGGAGGTTCTCTAGGGGCACTCTTGGCGGGCAAACTCTACGGAGATAATCTCTTTTTATATGAATCACTCATTGCCCTTCTTGCATTTGGGATTCTCTATTTTGGCAAAAAGGAGCATGTATGATAGAAGATGCGGTTATCTTAGCGGGTGGCAAAAGCCGTCGTATGGGAGAGGACAAGGCACTCTTGCCTTTTAAAAAGTACAAAAGTATGAGTGAATTTCAATATAAAAAACTTGAAAAAATATTTACAAATGTCTACATCTGCGCAAAAGAAGAAAAGTTTGATTTTAATGCAAAGGTTATCAAGGATATCTACCCTATACACTCACCGCTTGCCGGCTTGATATCAATCTTTGAAACGCTTGATTGTAATGAAGTATTTATATTAAGCGTTGATGTCCCTTTTGTTGATGGGGTGATAATAGACACCCTCATCAATCAAGCGCAAAAGAGTAGTAAATATGATGTAATTGTCGCTTCAAGTCCAAGGGGGAGAGAACCACTTTGTGGCGTTTACAGAAGATCAATCCTTCCAAAAGCAAAAGAGCTCTTCTTTGAAGATATTCATAAGATCAATCATCTTTTAAATCTGCTAAACACGAAAGAGATTGCCTTTAAAGAGCAAAAGAACTTTCTTAATCTCAATACGCCCGAAGATTATAAAGAGGCACAAAACCTATAGTGCCTACTTTTTAAGATCGTTATAGTATTTACACCCTTTTTCATCACCGAGATCACACCCTTTTTTATAAAGCTCAAGCGCCTTATCTTTATCTTTTTTGACAGCATCGCCGTACTCATACATCCCACCGAGGTTTGAACAACCTACGCCGACATCCCCATCACATGCCTCTTTATAATAATCTACAGCTTTATAGAGATCTTTCTCGATACCCTCGCCCCTGTCATACAAAAGACCCAAGTTGTTGCACCCTACTTTAGTTCCGCCCTGACACGCTCGCGAGTAATACTTGAAGGCTTTTTCAAAATCTTTTTTTACACCAAGCTCATTGTAATGCATAAAACCCACATTAAAACAACTCAACGCATCGCCGCCATTACATCCTTTTTCATAGAAGCTATACGCCTTGATATAATCCTGCGTAAGATACTCTCCTTTTTCATACATTTTAGCAAGATTATAGCACCCTAGCGGATCTTCTCCGTCACATGCTTTTTTGTAATATTCAGAAGCTTTTTTAAGATCTTTCGGAACTCCTTCTCCATTGTAATTCATCACTCCATATTCGTTACAGCTATACGCTTCACCGTTTTCGCAAGAGTCCTTAAAAATAGAGGCGGCTTTTTCATAGTTTTGTTTTTCAAGCTCTTTTAGCCCTTCTTGAAAACCTTCACCATAACTTACACTCAAAATTCCGACACAAAGTAATACTGAAAGAAAAAACTTTTTCACGCTCTATCCTTTATATTTTTTCGTCAACACATTAGGATATTTTACACCATTTATATAAAAAACGATGTTAAATTCTATTTTATTTTTAGTTTGTGAAACCAAGTGTAACAATAGATACACAATATTGCAATAACAGTCACATTTTAAATCTTTTAATTCTGATCTATTGACATCGGTCAATGATTTGATTTTTATGAAAGCATATAATGAACCTATCATATTAAAAAGGAGCAAAAATGTTTGATATGTTTAGTGGTAAAAAAGAGGATGTAACGAACAAAGATACTAATATGTTTTGTTATCAATGCGAAATGAGTATGGTTGGCGGCTGCGGTTCTAACGGTCAAGATATCGGCACTTGTGGCAAAAGTGCACTTGAATCAAGATTGCAAGATATGATGATTTTTGGAGCAAAAGGATTGGCTGCTTATAGATCACACGCGAGAGAACTTATCGACGAGGGTTCTCAAGAAGATAGAGACAGACTTCTAAAAATCGATGATGTGATATCCCAAAGCATGTACTTTACGCTCACAAATGTCAATTTCAACTTTGATGAACATATAGCACAACTCATGAAACTTGGGAGTGCAGGAGTTGAGATATTGGATCTCTTGAGTGATTCTCACACAAAACATTTTGGGATCCCAACACCTGTAAAAATCACACAAAACAGAGCTGAAGGACATGCCATCTTAGTAAGTGGACACAATCTTGATATGCTTAACGGACTTCTAAAAAGGATAAAAGAGAGAGGGCTGGAAGATAAAATAAATGTTTACACTCACTCTGAGATGTTACCGGCACACGGATACCCTCACCTAAGAGAATACAAAAATCTCAAGGGTAATATAGGCAAGGCATGGTTTGATCAAACAGATCTCTTTAGTAAATGGCAAGGAGCGATTGTCGTCAATACGAACTGTATTGTACCTAGAGATAAATCTACCAAGGTAGACAATTACATAGACAGAATCTACACCTATGATATAGTTGGTATAGAGGGGGCAAAAAAGATTGAAGAAAACAATTATGATGCATTGATTGACCATGCACTACAACTACCGAAAGTGAGTGGTTTTGAGAGTGATGAGACGCTAACTACAGGGCATCACTACAAAACCATCTTGACACTTGCCCCACAAATTTTAGAAGCAGTAAGCGAAGGCAAGATAACAAAATTCTTTGTCATCGCAGGCTGTGATGCACCGGGTAAGGGCGGTGAATATTTTAGAGAAATGGCAAAAGAGTTACCGCCAAGTGCCATTATCATAACATCTAGTTGCGGAAAATTTAGATTTAATGATATAGATTTCGGAAATGTTCCAGGCACACAGATTCCTAGATATTTAGACTTAGGACAATGCAATGACTCTAACGGTGCTGTTCATATAGCAATAGCTGTTGCAAATGCCCTAGGAGTAAAAGACCTCAATGATCTGCCTGTAGAAATAGTTCTAAGCTGGATGGAACAAAAGGCCGTTATTATACTCTTAGCACTATTTAGTTTGGGGATTAAGAATATATATTTGGGACCAAAAGCACCGCAATTTATCAATAGTGATATAGCAAAATTTTTAGTCGATACTTTTAATATCCATGTTATCGATAACCCAAAAGAGCCTCAAGTACAAGCCAAAAAAGACCTAGAAGAATTACTTGCATAAATATGATAGCTCCTCTTTTAAAAGAGAGGGGCTAAAAAAACTCTTTTAATTTTTCTCTATCTATGACGGTAAATTTATTTTTATTGTTTTCCAGTATGCCGTATTCTTTGAATTTTTTTAGATTTCTTGAGAGTGTCTCGGGGGTTATAAACAGCATTGAAGCAATCTGGTGTTGTTTTTGAGCAACAAACACATCTTCATTTTCATAGATAAAATTGGCTATTTTTGCTTGTGAGCTTAAAAGAAGATTTTGTTGAATAACCGTATCTAAAAACTTCATTTTTTTAGTCAATGAGTTTATAACCTGCATAGACAGTGCCGGATATCGCTGTAACAATATTTGAAAATCTGTAAATTTTATCTTTGCTATATAGCCTTCGGTAATCATCTTACAGCTAGCGGGGAAGCGCATATCTTCAAAGTTAGCAAGCTCTGCAATCAGAGACTGTGCTTTGAAATTATGGAGCAAAAGTTCATTGCCTTTGTTATCAACCCTATAAACTTTTGCCGTTCCTTCGAGAAGCATATGCAGATAATCAGAATTTTCGCCCTCAAGAAAGATAGTATCATTTTTATTTTTATGTAAAATGTTTACTACTTTGTCAACATATTCTAGTTCATGTTTTGGCAACATTTGAAATAGTTTAATATGATTGATTTGCATCTATGGCACATCCTTCCGATTAGTAAATTAGTCTATAGCACTAATGTTAATTGGACATTAAACGGTATCGCTTTTTTAAGAAAACGCTAAATAAATCTTGTGGGGGGGGATTAAAATATCTTATAGATAATTTAAGTATGGTCAAAGAGAATTACTTCTCTTCGATCATACTCGCCATCATCTTTTTCGTAAAGAATGTAAATTTATCAAAAAGTTCGCTGTGAAATTTATCTTTATGAAAAACTATAGAAAACTCTCTTTTACAATCAAATTTCTTTACGGGAACTTGATACAGTTTTCCTGCATTTATTTCCTCTTCTACCGCTATCTTTGAAAGACATGCGAAAGTCTCTTTATTTTTGAGTATGCTTTTTATAGATTCAGTATGTCCTAATTCTAAAAAGATATTAAGATCATTTACCTTTCCTTTTATGCAACTCAAGAAAGTCTCTCTTGTTCCGCTTCCTTTTTCTCTAAGCACCCATTTGTATGACCCCAGTGAATCTATGAAACAAGGAGTATCAAAGCCCTCTTTTGCAGTAACAATAATCAGCTCATCCAATGCTACCTTTTCAGTGATAACTTCAGGATCTTTGACGCTTCCCTCAACAAATCCCACATCAAGTTGTCCCTCTTTTATTAGATCAACAATTTTTTTAGTATTGCCCTCTTTAAGAGATATCTTAACTTCCGGGTAGCTTTGCATATATCCACAGACAATGCTTGGCATAAAATAATCAACTATTGTAGTACTTGCCCCAACTCTGATCATCCCCTTGTTTACAGAATTTTGAAACTCATGTTCGATGTCATGAACTTTTTTATATAACGGCTTGATCTCTTTACAAAAAGCTCTTCCGGTCTCATTTAAGATTAGTTTTTTATTCATCCTATCAAAGAGAGGACGCCCCAAAACAGACTCTAATTCTTTGATCGACATTGAAATTGCCGACTGACTCAACCCCATCTCTTTGGCAACATTAGTCAAATGCCCCAAATCGACTACGTTCAGAAATATCTCCACTTGTCTAAGCGTAATACTCATAACATTATTCCTTTGTATCAGTTATTTTGATAATGATTAAATTATTTATTAATTTTACTATTATACATATTTTTACTATAATTTAGTTTATAAAATAATAATAGTGTAATAATAGTGCAAATAAAATGCTAAATTTACTATTAAAGGAAAGTGATTAAATGTATAAAATAGATAATGGAACATTTTTGGGCGTTCTTTTGGTTGCCCTATTCTCACTATTAGCTACCATTATATCACACATAAGCTTTATTGAAAAATATGGTATCTCTGCATTAGTAATCGGTATCGTAATCGGTATGATTTATGCCAATAGTATTGGACATATAGAGCCCAAGAGCTGGGGAAGTGGGATAACATTTAGTGCGAAAAAAATACTTCGATTTGCGATTGTTCTTTACGGGTTTAGAATAACCTTTCAAGAGATAGCTTCAGTGGGCGCAGAAGGGGCCTTGGTCTCTTTTATAATGTTAAGCTCAACTTTTATTTTAGGCATACTTGCCGGAGTTAAGCTTCTAAAGATGGATAGAGACACCTCCATTCTCAATGCCGCGGGTGCTTCTGTTTGCGGAGCTGCTGCCGTTCTTGCAACTGAGCCTGTTATCAAAGCCCAAGAGTACAAAGTAGCAATTGCAGTCTCTATGGTTGTGCTCTTTGGAACTATTTCGATGTTTCTTTATCCTATGCTCTACTCTTTTTTTATAGAAAATCCAAGTAGTATTTTTCATATGAGTCCAAAAGAGTTTGGTATCTATACCGGAGGAACTATCCATGAGGTTGCACAAGTAATAGCTGTTCCTTTCGCCATTCCTAATCATCCTGAAGTTATGGCAAATAGCGCAGTTATTGTTAAGATGACGCGCGTTATGATGATTGCTCCTTTACTTATAATATTAGGGTTGTGGTTGAGTCTCAAAGATACAAGCTCAAAATCCAATAAAGTAAAACTCGTAATCCCTTGGTTTGCTGTTTACTTTATCGGGGTTGCGGGTTTTCACTCTTTAAATATAGTGCCGAAAGATATTGTTGAAATGATTAACTATGCCGATACGTTTTTTCTTACTATGGCGATGACTGCTCTTGGTATGGGAACAAAATTCGCAAATTTTAAAACTGCAGGAGCAGCTCCATTATATGGAGCCTTTATCATGTTTATTTGGCTTGTTGTAGGCGGTTTTTTTGTCACAAAGATTGTCTGCTCTTTCATTTAAGAGATTATCTTTCGTGAAATGCCTCCGATGCAGTTTTAATAATCGGTTTTGCTATATATTCAAATACAGTTCTTCTTCCCGTGATAATATCAACACTCGTCGTCATACCCGGAGTTACTTCTATATTTTTGCCACTTTTAGAGACAAGCTCCGTTGTATCAAGTTTAATACGCACTGTAAAATAACTTTTTTCTCCTTCAGATGTTTTCTCTTTAAGTGCATCCGGAGAAATATAGATAACCTCTCCGTCAAATATCCCATAAATCGTATAATCATATGCATCAAGTTTTACGGCCGCCTTTTGTCCTTTTTTGATAAATGAGATATCCGCAGGTTCAAGTTTCGCTTCAACGATAAGTTGATCCCCAAAAGGTACAAGCTCCATAATTATATCACCGGGTCTCACCCTTGCACCTCTTGTGGTAATGAGGATATTTTTAACGATGGAGTCGATAGGTGCATATATATCTGTTCTCTCTAAAGTAATCTTTCTATCGGCTAGCTCTTGAAGTTTTGTCGAGAGTTCCTCTTCGGCTTTGGTCATATCTGTCTGGGAATCTTGAAAATATTTGTTTCTCACGTTTGATATCTTTCCTTTGAGCTCTGAAACCTTTGCTTTAAGCCTAATAATTTCTGTTAAACCTATATCGCCTGTGTCTAGAAGAGGCATATTAAGTTCAAGCTCTTGATTTGCAAGCTCCAAGGACTCATTAAGTGCAGAAATTTCATCATTAAGTGCTTGTTGTCTTCTTTGAAAAAGTTGTGTTTGGTTTGAAACAAACTCAGGATACTCTTTAACACTTTCCGAAAACTTCAACTCACCTCCAAACACTTCCGCTTTAAGCCTTACCAACGTCGCCTCAAGAGCTGCTACTTTTGCTTTGCTGTCTTCATAAGCTGCTTGGGCTCTCTCTTTTGCTAAAGAGACCAACATTTCTTTAGCATGAACAAACTGCCCCTCTTTGACATATATTTTTTCAATAACTCCATCATCATATGCTTGAATTTCTTGTGTCTTAGCCGTTGCAACTATCTGCCCCGGAGCTTTAGATGTTCTATTGATCTCGGCTATATTTGCCCAAATCAAAAACGGCACTATAAGCAAAAAGAAAGAGCCGTATACTATCCAAACGGGATTGATCTTTACTAAGTAAGGAAGATTATTTTGACTCATTATGATCTCCTTTTTTAACTTGTGATACATTCGGCACAACAACTTTTTTTCTTGTCACTTCCACATTTTTCGGTGGCGGGGCTCCTTGTGCAGTTTGCTTTGCTTTTTGTTGATTATCTTTCAATTTTTGAAGCACCGCATTTTTCGGTCCATCAGCAACAATACCGTCATTTGTTACGATTATCAATCTATCGACGATACTCAAAAGCGCAGGTTTGTGTGTAACTAGAACGAGTGTCTGCTCTTTGGAGATATTTTCATTCAATACTCTCAAAAGATATCGCTCCGTAACATCGTCCATATTTGCCGTAGGTTCATCAAGAAGCCAAATAAGCGGTGACCAAAGGATAAGTCTTGTGACTGCAATAAGCTGTTTTTGCCCGCCTGAAACACTCTCTCCGCCTTCAGGAACCATAGTATCTAACCCTTGTGGCAAGATATTGATAAGCCTATCAAGTCCTGTCTTTTTAGCTGCCTCCATTATAGACATATCATCAATTCCTACAAGACCTAAAAGCAGGTTATCTCTGAGGGTTCCCGAGATAAGTTTCGTGCTTTGTGGCAAATACCCCACAAGACTGGAAACTCTATCTCTTGAAATATGCTGCATGTCAATCCCACCAAGCAGTATGTTGCCACTTTTTGGTGCATACATTCCGGAAAGAAGTTTTAATAGCGTCGATTTTCCGGAGCCTATAGGTCCTAATACGCCGATCCTCTCTCCTTTATTGATGATAAGTTTTTTAAAGCTTATCGGTCTCGACTCTTCAGAGTAAGCAAATGCCACATTTTGTAGCTCATATTTTGGTTCGATATGTTGCGGCATAAGCGGTCTGTCAACCCCTTCGTTATCTAAAGGTAATTGATATATCTGCTCAATATTATCAATAGCCTCTTTTGCTCTTCCCCACTGTACGAACAAACCGGGAAGTTGCGCAACCGGAGCAAGTACTCTGCCCGAAATAATAGCAATCGCTATGAGTGAACCCATCGTGATTTGATCGGTTGTTGATGCAAGATATGCCCCCCACGCAATAAGGGAAACATAACTGATTTGTTGAAAAAAAGCGGCAAAAAATGTTGCTTGCTCTGTGTAATGTTTTATGGTAATATCATCATGAATCACATCTTCGGTAAGCGCATTCCATCTGTTTTGTACAGAGTATGAGCCACCGGTTGCTTTGATATTTTCTGCATTTTCAACCGTCTCTACAAGTACTCCAAGTTTTTTATGAGAGGCGAATGTTGATGCTTTTGTTAACTCTTCTATCTTGTTTTTATATCTCCATGCCGTAGCCAAAGAAACAGCTAAAAAAACAAGAGGAATCATTCCCATACTTATGCCACCCAACATAATAATAACTGCAATAAAAAGCAAAACAAACGGAAAATCTATCACGATATAAATTGCAGCCGAAGAGATAAAACCTCTCACAAAAGCATAACTTTGAAGTTGCCCCGAAAGCGTTCCGACACTTTTTGGCAAAGCATCAGAGCGAATTTTAAGAAATCTGCTAAAAATGTCGTGCGAATACCTTCTATCCATGTCCGTAGAAGCATGGTCTAAAATGATTGACCTTGCTATCTTTAAGATCATCTCAAGCCCAATAGCGATAAATACACCAATAGCCAAAGAGACAAGTGTTGATAATCCTTTAGTAGGGATAACCCTGTCATAAACCTGCATACTGAAAAATGAAGAAGAGAGCGCTAAAAGATTGATACTCACCGTTGCAATGGCTGCTTGAATGACAAATTTCTTTTGCTCAAGAGCAATACTTCTAAACATATCATAAGCAGAGCGTTTTTTTGTATCGACCCGCTCAACTCTAATGGAGGCAAAAATGGAACTTGGCAAAAAGAGATCATAATATTTAATCCCGTCCGGACCGTCGCATTTCCATGTTCCATCCCCAACTCTCTCTAAAACAATTTTTAGTCCAATTTCAGGTAAAAAAACGATGGCGGGAAGCATATCTTCATTGATCTCGCTTGTCCATTTAGGCGCCTTGAGATTATATGCACTAAAGAGATTTTCATATAGCTCCAAAGTAAACTCTTTGGAAGGGCTTGCCTCTTCAAGTGCCATTTTGTCAAATTTTTCATACTCATATTTTGATATTCTGGAATTTGCAAACTGGGGAATAAAGCAAGAATTAATTAGCCAATCAAGGTCATCTCTTTGAGTTTTAGCATCATTATAAATTTTCATTGTTTTTGCTCCAAAGTATTTTTCTCTTTCATCTTAACAGGTAATGCATTTTTATCCACTTCTGCTCTAACAACTTTCAAATCATCATACATTTCTGCCTTGTCCTCATAGGGACCTATCAAAAGCCTTGTATATGTATCATAGTGAAATGCCATACTTTTATAGCCTGCTTTTTCTGCTCTTTGTGCCACATCACTCTCTTGAGTATCTTCTTTTGAGCCTATTTGTATATAAAATTTCTCTATTTTGTTTATCTCATTTATAGTTATGTTTTCCGGCTCTTTTTTATTTTTAGCCTGCAGCATATCCGGAGATTCCGGACGCGCATAATCATCCCCCAAAACACCACCCATTACATCTATATTGCCTGCTAAAAGATCAAGAGTATAGCTTGAGCTTATCAAAACACTATTGAGTTGGGCATAAGCTATTTTGCTATTTGTTAATTCCCTGGATGTATTAACAAGATCTAGCCACTGCTTCTTGCCTGCCAAAAAAAGTCTTTTATAGGAGGCTAAAACATTTGAAGAGGCATCAATGGTGCTTTTTTGAGATTTTTGTCTTATAAGTGCCGCCGTGTAATCATTGTAAGCAAAGTGAATCTTATCTGTCAAATCTCTCTGTTTTGACTCTTTTTCATAGATAAGTTTCATTACCTTTGCCTCTGCCTCTTGTATCCCCGATAATGCCGAGAGTCCGGCTCCCGGAGATGCATTCACAGAAAGGTACACTGCCGTATCACTATTGTATCCGGTATCAAAAGGATCAGTCCCTGCCGTTCTTTTTTCCACAACTACAGAAACATCCGGCCAAATAGCCGCTTTTGCTACAGACTTGTCTGCTTTTGCGGTTTCCACTTGTGCCTCTAATTTTCTTAGAGCAGGATGCGTCTGCTCCATTCTATCAACATAATAGTTCACAGGACTAAGCATCTCTTTTTGTTTATTACTATAGATATCAATATTTTCACTAAAATGTTTACTTGTTAAAAGCTCCATTTGAGACAGCGCGGAGCTCATAGTTGATTTTGCAGAACTCAAATCACTTTCAGCTTGATATATTCTTGATTTTAAAAGTTCAAGATCGGCCCTCGAAGAGACACCGGCTGCTATTCTTCGCTCTAACATGGCACGCAAATCATTAAGCTCGTCAAGTCCATCTTGAAGTGCTTTTACACTTCCTTTTGCATTGAGATAAGACTCAATTGTTCCGATAAGTGTTTCAATGAGGATATAAGCATTTTCTCTCAGCTCAAATCTAGATGCCTTCTCTGAAGCGACAGCCGAATTGTGTTTTGCATTAAGCTTTCCTCCCGTCCAAATAGGCTGGCTTACTGCCAAAGTAAGACCCTCTACACCCTTGTCAGTTCTGTATGCGCTTGCTCTTGGTGTAGGAAAATAACTCCACATTGCACCGTTAACTCTTGCGGTTGAACCCCTAAGAAGCTGCTCATATATCTTTATATTTGGATGTGTTTTAACGGTTGAACGGATAAGCTCATCTACGCTATATGAACTTTTTGCATCGTAATCAGCCGACAAAAAAGTAGTTATCATCAAAAAAATAATGAGTGATATGCGCATTGAAACCCTTGAATTATAGATAAATCTGGGACAATTATATCAAAAAAATAAAAAAATAAAATTAATTAAAATCTATATATTTTCTTGAATTTTGATATATTTCAAAATACAAATAATCCCCCGCTAGCCTTTATTTCAATCTCTTAAGAATACTCAAATAATCTATAAATTTAGCTTGATTGCAGAGTTTTATAATTTTAACCAAATCTGTATTATGCAACTTTAATAGACTTAACATATAATTAGAGAAAAAATTAGCCGTTTTGGAGATGTATGCGGATTGTCTCTTTTGTATTTTTTATGTTTAGTATAGCTCTTTTTGCAAATCAAATATCTATCGATTCAGCTTCAAATGAGATACGCTATTCGCTCGATCGTAAAATTGATTCAAAATATAAAAATATCGTAAAAAGTATCTATGCCGAAAACAACTATGTTCCTTTGTGGACAGGATTATCACAAAAAGAGAGACTTTCACAACTCTTAAGTGTATTGAATGATCCGACATTCAATTATAAATCAAAAGATTTTGGACAAAAAAGCATAAAAAAACTTTTCTATTATATAGACAATAATCAAGTTCCCGAAAAATATAAAGCAAAAGTTTATGCACGTCTTGATGTTGCTTTAACAAATAGTTTTGTTGCACTTATAGATTTTATCGTTGTAGGAGATGTTGATTGGGCTCTTGTCAAAAAGAAGATTGCACGGCTTAAAGATGATGAAGATATAAAATCAAATTGGGAGCTCCAAGGGAAAACTTTTCCCAACATCTCACCCATCATCCAAGCTATTAATGAAAGTAAAATAAAAGAGTATCTTCTCGATCAGCTTCCGCTAAAAACAAAATATCTTGATTTGATTGAAACATATAAAAAATATAATTCAATGGATAATTTTGAAGAAATTCCTTATGCGTATGATGATTTAAAAGAGGGTGATAGCTCTCAGAGAATTCTACTCATTAAACAGTTGCTGGTAAAACTCGGTGATTATCCGCGCAACATAAAACTCAATACATATTTTGATCCTACACTTAAAAAAGCTGTTTTGCAATATCAGCAAAGATACAATATTGAGAAAACGGGAGTAATCGATAAAGTAACAAACTATTATATGAACCAAAGTCGTTATAAACATTTGCAAAGCATCATCATCAACCTCGATAAAACAAAGATATACCCAAGTACTTTTGAAGATGAGTATGTGGAGGTCAATATTCCCCATTATGAGATGAGCTACTATAAAAATGGAAAAAGAAAATTTAATACCAAATTGGTCGTAGGCAGAATCGATAGACCTACACCTATCTTTAATGATGCTATTCAATATATGGTCATCAACCCAACATGGACAATTCCCGATAGTCTTATCAAAAGAGATCTTATAGGTGTACTTAGAGAACATCCCGATTATCTCAGAGAGAATAACATCAAAGTATTCTCCGGCACCAAAGAGATAAAAATCACGGTTGATGATATCGCCGAATATGAAGACAGTAAAAGAGTTGTGCCTTTTAGATTTGTGCAAAATCCGGGTGATAATAATGCACTTGGGAGAGTTAAGTTTATGTTCCCGAATCGATATGCCGTTTATTTGCATGATACGGACAATAAAGATCTCTTTACGCGAAGATATAGGGTCTATAGTTCAGGCTGTATGCGCCTAGAGAATCCTTTTACTTTTGCAAATTATCTCTTAGAACATGCGGGCTCTAAATATGATAAAAAGAAAATCAAAGAAATAATTGAGACCGATAAACCAACTACTATCAATCTCAAAAAAAGTGTACCCGTGCATATTGTTTACTTTACAGTCAACAGAAAAAACGGGTTGGATTATTTTGATTACGATATTTATATGTACGATCAAATCATTTGGGAATCTACAAGTCAAAACTATAAGAAAAAATTTGAAGCGCCGAAAAAACGAATGATACGTGTTGAAAAAAATGCAAAAGACGAGACGCCTGCGCCTTAAACTTTGGCTAAGATATGCGTGGCAATTTTATGTCCATGATTAAGTGCAATTGCTATACTGCCTCCACTTTTAAAAGCAATATCTCCCGCAATATAAAGACCTTTTGTCGGTGTCTCATAATTTTCATCAAAAATAGGCTCAAGCTTTTCATTGAGAGCAATCGCACATTTTTTGAGGAAATCCAAAGGTGTCGAACCCCCTATAGCATAAATGATTCTATCATACACTTCACTCTCATCATTATCAAAAAATACCTTCGCCTTCCCACGCTCATTCTCTAAAGCGACGATATCGACTCCAAACTTTGCACTCAAAAGATCATCATCTAAAAAATTAGCAAACATCTCCTGGTTTGTGGGATTTGGACGAGTGAGCATATCTCTTCTATATGTAAGTGTTACCTCATTTGTTTTTGAGAGCTCACATGCATACTCTACGGCGCTATCTCCTCCGCCTACAACCAAAATACTCTCACCATTACCGCATCTGTCCAAATTAAAGTTTACAATAGTTTTTAGCGAAAGGGGAATGGAATATGCCGGCATATTCGGTTTACCCATTTTTCCCACACTTATAACGATATTTTTAGATGTAAAAGTTCCACATGTTGTAACTATCATAAAAAGATCATTCTCTTTTTTTACACTATCAACTTCGCAATTAAACTTCGCTTCAATAAGATGATTATCTAAAAGCGAGTCAAAATAGTTTAGCGTGGACTCTTTTGTACCGTCTTTAAAATCTATATTTCCTAAAAGCTCAACGCTTTTACCTTGCCAATCTTTATCCACCCTTTTTTGATCTTTATAAAATTTACGGATAGTTTGAGAATGGTTGCACCCTTTTTCTATAATCATTATCTTTTTGATACCCAAAATTTTCGATTCAACAGCAACACCAATACCTCCGGGACCACCACCTACGATTATAAGATCATAAATTTCATTCATTGTATTTCTCCATTATTTGGATTATATCCTATTTTCTTAACTTTATTCTTTGAATATGCGTAAGTGCAATTGCCATAGCATCTGTGATATCAAGCGGTTTTATCTCTTTTTGAATTTTAAGCAACTTTTTCACCATAAAAGCCACTTGTTCTTTGGTCGCTTTTCCATGGCCGGTTACTGCTTTTTTTACTTGCAAAGGAGTATACTCATAAAAATATCCCACCTCTTGAAGTATCTTAAGCGAGAGCGCACCTCTAAATTGAGCTAATTTGATGACACTCTTTGGATTGAATGCATAAAATATATCTTCAATGGCAACTTCGTCTATCTTTTGTGTGCCCAATATCACATCAAGCCCTTCTACAAGCTCGATTATCTGTTCTTGAAGGACGGGGGCTTTGAGTTTAAGCAAACCTGCCTCCACTAAAGAAATTTTCACACCATCAAATGAGAGTATGCAATACCCTAAATTACGACTCCCGGGATCAATTCCAAGTATATTCATTCACACCTTTTTTCACATAGTGAACAAAATTGTTCAACTCTTTTTTATAGCCTTATATTAACTAAATTTTGATAAAATAATGAAAGTTATTCACATTAAGTTTAAAAATTTACGGAGTTGGTGTTATGAATATCGGAGAGAAAGTTTTAAATGAACTCAAAAGAGAGATTCCGGAAAATGAATATGAAAAATATATAAAAAAATTAAATTATGATACAAAAAGATCGAGAAGTAATCTCGCTCATTTTTATGCACCAAATCTCATCATAGCAAAATGGGTCAATACAAAATACAAAAAAACACTAGAACACCTTTTCGAACTTCAAGGCGGTGTAAAACCCGAAGTACATATATCTATCTCTGAGTGTAATGATACTTCGCTCAAACCTGAAGTACCTAACGTAAAAACAGGAGATAAAAATCAACAAAAAAGCAGTTATCTCAACCCCTCTTTGATCTTTGACAGTTTCATTGTCGGCAGCTCAAATCAATTTGCTTATACGGCAGCTAAAAGTGTTGCCGATAAACCGGGACAGATATACAATCCGCTTTTTTTGTATGGTGGAGTAGGGCTTGGAAAAACACATCTACTTCAAGCTATTGGGAACCATCAAGTCGCTTTAGGAAAAAAGGTAATCTATACGACACTTGAAATGTTTATGAACTCTTTTATTTCTCATATCCAATCAAAAACTATGGATAGGTTTAGAGAAAAATTTCGTGAATGTGATCTTCTACTTATCGATGATATTCAATTTTTAAGTCGAAAAAATGAGACGCAAGAAGAGTTCTTCCATACTTTTAATGAGCTCTACAATGCAAAGAAACAAATTGTTATCACATCCGATCGCCCTCCAAATAAGATAGCAGGACTTGTTGATAGACTTAAAAGTAGATTTGAATGGGGACTCATGGCAGATATCCAACCTCCCGGACTTGAAACGAAAATAGAAATTATCAAGAAAAAATGCGAACTAGACGGCATACGACTCAATAGTGATATCATTAATTATATTGCAACTAATATGGGAGATAATATTCGAGAGATAGAAGGAACAATTATAAAACTCAATGCACTCAGCTCTATGCTTAATCAAAAAATTACCCTTGATTTTGCTCAAAATGCCATTAAAGATCAAATACGAGAAAAAAGAGAAAATATCACCATTGATCACATCGTAGAAGTTGTTTCAAAAGAGCTCAATATAAAACCTTCAGATATCAAATCCAAAAAGAGAACACAAGCAATTGCAAATGCAAGACGCATCGTGATTTATCTTGCAAGAAACCTTACGCCAAATTCCATGCCTCAAATTGCCGTATATTTCGGCATGAAAGACCATACAGCTATCAGCCATGCTATGAGAAAAATAAATGAGATTATTGATAACAACGAAAATTTTAAAGTTACACTTGAAGAGTTATCAAATAAAATAAACACCAAAGAAAAATGAAACAAAAAAAGATATAATTTTAAAAGTGAGTATATGTGAATAGATATTTTTTAAATGTTGTACTAAAAATTCCCTTGAGAAAGGAGTTAAAAACTCTTTTCACATATTCATCAAATACTACTAATATTACTACTCTTAATTTATATATAAAGGAGAGAAGATGAAGTTGAAAGTCCAAAAGCAAAGTATAGAATCTATACTAGTGAACTTGCAACCTTTCTTAGAAAAAAAAGATGCTAGTCAGATAACATCACACATACTGTTTGAGACACAAGGAGATATCTGTTCAATAAAAGCAACAGACCTTGAGATAGGATTAGAAATAAAGACTGATAACCTTTCAATTGAACAAAACGGTAGTTGTACTACTAATGGAAAAAAACTACTTGATATTGTAAGGATGCTTAAAGACGATGATATTACTTTAGAGTTTTTAGATAATACACTTATTATTAAACAAAAACACTCTAAATTTAAACTTCCAACTTTTGATGTATCTTCTTATCCTAACTTTCCTACAACTGATGATAAACCTCAAATTTCTTTGGATTCACTTGCACTTATACAAAGCTTCAAAAAAATCTCTCCGGCAATTGATACAAATAACCCAAAATTTGAACTTAACGGCGCACTTTTAAATATTAAAAATAATTTTACAGATATCGTCGGTACCGATACAAGAAGATTAGCAATCGCAACAATAGAAAACAAAAGTGAAAAAGATCTTTCACTTATCATTCCTAAAAAAGCAATTATGGAAATACAAAAACTCTTCTTAGATAAAATAAATATCTATTATGATGAGGTAAATTTAATCATTCAAAATAACAACTTTTATTTTTATTCAAGACTCATAAATGGAAAATATCCTGATTATGATCGAATCATTCCAAAAACTACTAAACATACACTCATACTTCCAAAAAAAGACATGATTGATACAATTAGAATGATAACAACAATTTCTCAAGATATAAAAATGACAATACTTCCCGATGTGGTACTTTTTAATTCACTCAGTAGCGAAAATGTTGAAGCAAAAACAGAGATAGAGATAGATACAAATTTTAATGAAAAATTTGAGATAAATTTTAATAGTAGATATCTTCTTGATTTTATTACACAAGTTGAAAAAAACGAATTTGAACTGCAATTTAATGAGGCAAATTTACCTTTTATTGCAAAAGATGATAATTTTATAACTATTATCATGCCGATTGTAATGTAAGGTATGAGTGTGTCATCAGAAAAAACAAAGTTTATATTTATTACCGGTGGAGTTTTAAGTTCTTTAGGTAAAGGAATTAGTGCAGCGAGTATCGCAACTCTTTTAAAACATTCAGGTTTTGAGATTGGGATATTAAAACTTGATCCCTATATTAATGTTGATCCCGGTACTATGAGCCCACTTGAACATGGAGAGGTTTTTGTCACGAAAGACGGTGCTGAAACCGATTTGGATCTTGGACATTATGAACGATTTATAGATACCTCTTTGACAAAAAATAACAATTTTACTACTGGACAAGTTTATAAAAGAGTCATTGAAAATGAGAGAAAAGGGAAATATCTTGGTAAAACGATCCAAGTCGTTCCCCACATTGTTAATGAGATTAAAGAGCGTATATTTTTAGCAGGCAAAAACAAAGATATACTCATTGTAGAACTTGGTGGAACAACCGGAGATATAGAAGGACTTCCTTTTTTAGAGACGATTCGACAGATTAAGCATGAACTTGGCTCTGAGAGAGTCATGAATATTCATGTCACACTATTACCATTTATAAAAGTTGCCGGGGAATTGAAAACAAAGCCGACACAACACTCCGTTCAAGAGCTTAGAAGAATTGGTATCTCGCCACATATGCTTATTCTTAGAGCTGAACAGCCGGTTCCAAAAGAGCTTAAAAGAAAAATTGCATATAGTTGTGATGTCGATCAAGAGAGTGTTATTGACGCAATTGATGAAAAAACTATCTATAAAGTACCGTTGAATTTACTTTCTCAAAATATACTAAAACAGATAGCAAAACAACTTAATTTAGGTAATATAAAACCAAATATGGATCAGTGGACAAATCTTGTAAGTAAGATTATTATGCCTTCACATGAAGTTAAGATTGCTTTTGTTGGAAAGTATCTTGATCTTAAAGAGTCTTATAAATCACTCACTGAAGCACTCGTGCATGCAGGAGCCAATTTAGACAGTAGGGTTAATATTAAATGGATTGATAGTGAAAAACTTGAACATGAGAGTGATTATGTAAAACATTTTAAAGACTGTGATGGTATTTTAGTTGCAGGAGGCTTTGGGCAAAGAGGTGTAGAGGGTAAAATAAGCGCCATTAAGTATGCAAGAGAAAATAAAATTCCTTTTTTAGGTATATGTCTTGGAATGCAGCTTGCTATCATTGAATTTGCAAGAAATGTTTTGGGGTTACAAGGAGTAAATTCTACAGAATTTGATGAGAATTGTGAAAATCCTATTATTTATCTTATTGATGAATTTATCGATTCAAGCGGTAATAAACAGATACGCACCACAAAATCTCCTTTGGGCGGCACTTTGAGACTTGGTGAATATAGATGTGAGACGAAAAAAGGCTCAAATTTGCAAAAAGCATACAATGAAGATGTTATTTATGAACGTCATCGTCATAGATATGAAGCCAATGCAAAGTACAGAGAAGCACTTGAAAAGAATGGGATGATCGTCACAGGGGAATCAAATGGACTTATAGAAGCTGTAGAAGTTGCCGATCATCCATGGTTTTTAGGCGTGCAATTTCACCCGGAATTTACCTCTCGCCTTCAAAATCCAAATCTTGCTATTCTTGCATTCATCAAAGCAAGCATGAAACTCTAAATCTTTATGTCTGAAAAGATATTACAAGAGATAGAGCAAAGGCTTAAATCAAGATTTGAAAATAGCGGAGGGATGCTCGACCTTTGCGATCTTCCGTTTCCCGAGACACTCAAAGACATTACAAAAAGTGCTTCACGCATCAAAGAAGCAATCAAAAAAAACGAAAAAATTATCATAATAGGTGATTATGATGTAGACGGTGTTGTTGCAACAACTCTTTTACTTGATCTTTTTGATGTAATCGAGTATCAAGTTGATTGGTTTATCCCAAATCGATTTAAACACGGATATGGAATATCTACAAAGATATTATCATATATTGAAGCACACGATCTTATAATTACCGTGGATAACGGAATCAATGCAAATGATGTTGCGCTTTGGTGCAAACAAAGAGATAAAACATTGATAATTACCGATCATCATACCCCCAAAGAGATACTTCCTGAAGCTTTTTGTATCGTTAATCCAAAGCAAGAGAGTTGCAATTTTGTCTATCAAAATATATGTGGCGCTATGGTGGCTTGGTATCTGATGGCAGAGATAAAAAAACAGATGCATCTCAATTTAGATCTTAAAGCATATCTTCTTTTGGTTGCGATAGCAAGTGTTGCGGATATGATGCCACTTATTCATATTAATAGAGCAGTTGTAAAAGCAGGGCTTAAAGAGCTTCAAAAAAGCGAACGTGCGTTTGTGCAGTCATTTAAAGAGCAACTGCAAAAAGAGCATTTCACGTCTGAAGATATATCATTTTTGATAGCACCACTTCTTAATAGCGCAGGAAGAATGGATGATGCCTCATTGAGTGTTCAATTTTTAAGAAGTAAAAATATATATGATGCAAGAGCGTTGCATCAAACACTCAATGAAAAAAATCTTGAGAGAAAAAATAAAGAAAGTGTTATTTTTTCTGAAGCATTGAAGTTTATCATTAATTCTGACGATAAAATAATTGTAGCCTATAAGTCTGATTGGCACGAGGGGATATTGGGCATCGTTGCAGCTAGACTTGTGAAACATTTTGAAAAACCTGCAATCGTATTGTGTAAAGATAAAGAAGGACTGCTCAAAGGAAGTGGAAGGTCATCAAAAGCGTGCGATCTTTTTCAAAGTATGCAGCGTTGCGAAGAATTGGTAGAAAAATTTGGAGGACATACTTTGGCTATCGGTGTAAGTTTGCAAGAGCGATATCTAGAAGATTTTATACAAAGATTAAATGAAGGATACAAGATAAATGGAGAGTATTTGCCGGAGAATGATTATCTGTGTGGCTTAGATTTTGAACATATAAATCTTACACTTTTTGATATATTTAAAAAATATGAACCTTATGGTGAAGCAAATCCTTATCCTCTTTTTTTAGCAGAAAAAATTGAGGTAATAAATGCATTACCGATTGGCAAAAATCAAGAGCATATGAAGTATATATTACGGCAAGGAAAGAGCAATTTTGAAGCGATCGAATTTCGAGCAAAAGAGCCCTTGGTATCAGGTCAAATGATAGATATTATCTATAAAATTAATAGGAATAGCTTCCGAGGAGAAGTAACATTACAGATAATTATAGAAAATATTATTTTAATATATAAATAACTAAAAAAATATTATTATTTATAATAATTAAATATATTTAAGAAATAAAAAAGATATAATTTAACTTGAAAATATAGCATTATTGTAGTGAAGGAGAATGTTTTGGACAAAAAAATTCTAGAAGAGGGCATTGAACAAATCGATGCCATACTCAAAGAAGAGGGGATATCGAGAAGAGATGCTATGAAAATGTTTGGTCTCGGCGGGGCTGCCATGATGATGGGTAGTGGCGTTGTGACAGAGGCAAAAGCAAGCTCTTCCGCAAAAGGGAAAATACTTATAGTTGGGGGTGGCTTATCGGGTATCGCGGCAGCGTCTCTTTTGATGCGATCGCTTGATGAGCCGAATATTACTATCATTGAGCCAAACGAGAAATCAGTATCCTATCAGCCGGGACAGACACTTGTTGGCGGCGGTGTATGGGAAGATAGTGATACTGAGTATATGACGGCGGATTTTATGCCTGATGGTGTAATGTGGATCAAAGAAAAAGCTGTAGAGTTTGACCCTGATAATAATGTGGTAAAAACAAGTGGAGGTCAAAGCATCTCTTATGATTTTATGATTATCGCAGCAGGATTGAAACTTGATTTTGCTCAAATTGAAGGGTTAGGCATCACTGATTCTATAACATCAAGAGGTGATGACAGTGCCGTTAAAGATGTCATAGGAAAGAATGGAATTTGTTCTATTTATTTTGCAAACGGAGCGACTAATACATGGAAGTTGATGCAAGAGTTCATAGAAAAAGCAAAAAATGGACAAAAAGTACAAGGTGTCTTTACACATCCTAGTACACCTATTAAGTGTGGTGGGGCTCCAAAGAAGATTATGTATCTAACGGATGCAAGACTCAGAGAAGCAGATGCAAGAGATAATGCCGAACTTACATTCTATCCAAATGGTGGAAAGATGTTTGGTGTGCCAGAGTATCATGAAGCGATTGTTAAACAGTTCGAAGCGCGTGATATGAAATGGAACTATAACCATAATCTTATAGGTGTTGATCCGCAAGCAAAGATAGCAACATTTTATAAACATTGGCTTGAAAAAGGCGAGTATGATGATATACTCGAAGAGTACTCAATGGTTGCAAGAGGTGAAAAGGTTGAGGTTCCTTATGATTTCTTGCATATCACACCTCCTATGAAAGCAGCGGAGGAGATAGCAAATTCTCCCATAGGTTCAGATCAGGGATGGGTGCCGGTAGTCAAAGAAACCATGCAGCATGTCAAATACCCTAATGTTTTTGCATTAGGCGATATTGCGGCAGTTCCGATGGGTAAAACAGGCGGAAGTGCAAGAAAACAGTATAAAGTTGTTGTTGAAAATCTTATTTCAGTCATGGAAGGCAAAGAGCTTACGGCTGAGTATGGTGGCTATACGGTTTGTCCGCTTATCACAAGTTTGAGTACGGTTATGTTGGCTGAGTTTGATTGGAGTGGAAAACCGACCCCTTCATTCCCGCTTGATCCAACTCAAGAGCGATGGATTTGGTGGTTATTAAAAGTGTATGCATTAAAGCCGATGACACAATATGGTATGCTTCCAGGTAGAGCATAATGAAAGGAGAGAAGATGAATAAAGCAATAACAATATTTTTTGGAACAATCGTAGTAATCGCATTAAGTGGATGTGGTGATGATGATAGTTCAAAGCAAGAGGTAAAAAATTATAAATATACAACGGCAGAAGTGTATGAAAAAATGTGCGCAAAATGTCATGGCGAAAAAGGTGAGGGCGTTAAAAAAGAAAAAGGACCTGCACTGAATGACCAAGAGGTTTATGAACTTAAAATGGGAATTACCGATATAAAAATGGGTGGTATTGGCGGGCACTCAAGCGGTACCGAGCATGAGATAATGGAGCACAATATGCAAAAAATTATAGAAAAAGGTATGGATTATGATACCGACGCTATGGCACAATACATCTACGAAAACTTCAATATAAACAAATAAATATCTTCACTCCTCCTCTTTGGAGGAATTAGTTTTTCTAAACTTTTTTTTAAACTTTAATGATAGAATACACAACAAAGTATTTCATAATTTGGGGGAGTAATGAACAAAAAAGAGGGAAAAGTATTTGTTTGGCCAATTTGTACCCGAATAATACATTGGACAATTGGACTCTCTTTTTTTGCATCTTTTTTCACTTCATTTTATAAAGAGTATATTCATTATCATGTAGCCTTTGGGTGGATATTCGGTGTTATGCTCTGCTACCGCATCATATGGGGATTCATCGGACCAAGGTATGCGACCTTTAATACATTTCGATTTAATCTGCGTGAACTTAAATGGTATTTTCAAGAAAAGATTATTGATAGATATAGAAAAATTCCTCCCGGACACAATCCCGCTTCAAGCTGGTATACAGTCATTGTTCTCTCTTTTGGTATATTGATTGTTGCTAGCGGTATCCTACTTTACGGAATACAAGACGGTGCAGGGGTACTCGGTTATCTTAATAAAGAGCATTATGCTTCTATGGATATGTGGCACAATTTACATCTTTATCTTTCTTATATACTTGTTGTTTGGGCATTTATTCACATAACCGGAGTTTCTGTCGAGCAGTTTTATCATAAAACGAGTATGGTATTTGCGATGATTACCGGCTATAAAAAGAGCGAAGGTGAAGACACAGACATTACAAGATGTAGCAATATTGCAAGTTATGTCTTCATCATAATCTCTTTTTCTCTTTTTATATATATTATAAGTACTTACGATAATATAGTCACAAAAAGTATTTTCACGGCAATCAATTATGAGAGTGAAAACGGTGTTTTTTATGTTGACTGTGGTGATTGCCATAAAATCTATCCTCCTTTTTTACTTCCTAAAAGATCATGGCATAGAATTATGAATACACTTGATAACCATTTCGGCGAAGAGATTACGGATGCAAATATCTCTAAAAAAGCAAGAGCATCCATATTGAAATATCTTGAAGAAAATGCCGCAGAAAACTCAACGCGAAAAGTCTCTTTTCGGGTACTTCAATCACTTTCACCGAAGCAAGCTCCAAAGTCCATCACTAAGGTAGAATATTGGAGAAATGCACATAAAGATATAGATAGAGCTCTCTATAAAAATCCAAAAGTTAAAAATCAATCAAATTGTTTTGCTTGTCACATCGGACTAGAAAACGGAATATTTTTAAATGAAAAAATAGTGTTACCTAAGGTAAAATAAGACAAAGCTATTTGACGTATTAATTTTTTTTATCTTCGTTGTAAGATTAATCGTGTATAATTTTTTGAAGCTTAAAATTGGCGATATAGATTTATTTAATTTTTTACAGTAAGCTTGTATTATCTATCTATATGGAGGAGACTAAATGGATGTAGGGATTTCCAGAAGACGCTTCTTAAAAGGAAGCGCGGCACTGACTGTTTTGGGGGGAGGCACTATAGGGCTGACACCATTATTGGGGAATGAAGAGGAACATCATGAGGCAGCTGCCATCATGACAAAAACAAGCACAAAAGAGGCGAAGCTCGTGCCGACTCTTTGTGAGATGTGCGTAAATAAATGTGCGGCAATTGCTAGAGTTGAAGATGGTGTTGTGGTAAAGCTAGATCCAAATCCGCTCTTTCCAAAATCAAAAAATATGCTTTGCCCTAGAGGCAATGCAGGAATACAAGCACTTTATGATACGGATCGATTGAAACGACCTATGATTAGAACAGGTGAAAAAGGCAAAGGAGAATTTAAAGAAGTTTCTTGGGAAGAAGCATATGATGCTATACTCAATGGTACGGATAAATTTCCGGGAATGGCGAAGATATTGGATGAAGAAGAAGACAATAGATCAAGCTTTCTTTTTTGTGCAGGAGAGGGGATGGCGGAACATACATTTAAGATGTTCTATGAGGCATTTGGTTCTGCAAACTGGCTTAACCATGCTTCTATCTGTTTGCAAACCGTTGCATCTGCATATGGTGTCACTATGGGTGCCTATCCACAAGTTGATTTTGAAAATGCAGAATATGTCATTATGGCGGGAGCAAATAGAGCTGAAGCAATCGTAACTCCCGATACAATGGATATCTTCAAAAGAACAAAAGGCAGGGGAACAAAGCTTGTCTGTGTTGACCCAAGGTTCACTAATACAGCGGCAAAAGCAGATAAATGGCTGGGCATTAAACCCGGAACAGACCTTGCCTTTGTGCTCGCACTTACTTATGTAACGCTTGATGAAGAACTATACAACAAAGAGTATGTTGCGACACATTTTAACGATTTTGAACTTTATAGAGAGCATATACTTAGCAAAGGCTATACACCAAAATGGGCGGCAAAAATTACGGGTCTTAAAGAGAGTGATATCTATGAGATAGCAAGAGAATTTATGGCGCACGCACCTAGGGCAATCTACTATCCCGGGAGAAGAAGTACTTTTGCAAAAAATGATTTTCAACTCAGACGTGCTATGGCAATCTTCCAAGCACTGGGCGGAGGCATAGATACTAAAGGTGGTTTGGTTTTTGGAGGTAAATTGGCACTCGGAGAACATAAAGGTGTTGTGCCTATGTACTATCAAGCAAGAGAGAGAGCTGTTAATAAAAACAAACAAAATGACGGCTATGACCACTGTGTGGTTGTAAGCGGTGGCGGTTCATGGATCGCTTGGAGAAATAGATTTTTAGAAAATAAAATGCCTTATAAAGTAAGAGGTGCATTTATCTATAAACATAATCCAATGCAAAATATGCCAAATACTGAAAAAACGGCTCAGATGCTCAAAAAGATGGAGCTTGTTGTTGCTATTGATACGATGCCGAGTGATACCGTGATGTATGCAGATGTCGTATTGCCCGAGTGTACCTATCTTGAGCGAACAGATCCTGTATTTAGTTTTGGCGGAGTTGAGCCTGCAATTGCCCAAAGAAATAAAGTAATCGAACCGATGTATGACACAAAACCTCTCAATGAGATACTTTATGGACTTACGAAAAAGATATCGAAACCACTTTTTGAGATTACGAAAAAGCATGATATGTTCCTCCAGGATGAGATAACTGCAAGCGAAAGTGAGCTTGATGAAAACAGTACAATGACGCTTGCTGAGCTCTCAAAACAGAAAGAAGAAACAATGTATGCGGATGAATTTGATCTTACAAAGGTTTTTGAGCATTCTCAAGAAGAGGTCAATGAGCATATGGTTGCTTCAAAACATGGGGAAGAGGCCGTTAAAAAGCTCAAAGAGCACGGCATTTTCTATCCTAATATGGATACATATTATAAACAGTTAGGCGAAAATGAGTTTCAATATTATCCCGAAAAGGAAAAATCTTATAGTGTCAATGGCGGCGCTCCAAAAACACCGACTAAAAAGATAGAGTGTAATTTGGCAAATCTAGCTTCAAAAGGCGTTGATCCGATGCCGACTTGGAGAGATGAGTATAATTTCAAAGTGCCAAGCGGTAAATTTAAACTACTCACAGGAAGACATGCACAATTTACGCAAACCGGAACCTCGAACAATACCGCACTCCATGATCTTATGCATACAAATTATATATGGATCAATGAAAAAGTTGCCAAAGAGCAGGGTATTGCTTTTGGGGATAAAGTGGAAGTAAGTAGCGCAAGCGGTAAGACGATTATCAGAGCCTATCCGACACAAAAGATAGCTCCCGATACCGTTTTCTTTATCCACGGTTTCGGAGAAGAGAGTGAAAGACTTACTATGGCATATAAAAATGGCGGGTGTGATAATGCAGTTATAGAAGATAACATAGAACCGGTGTATGGAGCAGCGGCGATGCATGAGACAAATGTTGAGATAAGAAAGGTGTAATATGGCAAATTATGTAATGGTACTTGATTATAAAAATTGTATAAATTGTAAAGCTTGTGAGATAGCCTGCAAGGAAGAGAACGGAATATTGCTCGGGGCCGATAAGCATCGTATTTGGGTTGGCTCAAACAATCCAAAAGGTGAGTGGCCAAATCTTGATATTGTATCAGCTTCATTTTTACCAAGCCAATGCCAGCAGTGTGAAAACGCACCATGTGAAGATGTTTGTCCTACACATGCAACATATTATGATGAAAATGGTGTAGTACAAGTCGATAGTGATAAATGTATATTGTGCAGTTATTGTATGGTTGCATGCCCTTATGACGCAAGGTATGTCGATGATAGAACAACAACAGTCGATAAATGTACTTTTTGTAGTGATACGAGATTGGCTCGCGGAGAGGTTACGACTGCATGTCAAAATACTTGTCCTACGAAAGTAAGAACATTTGGAGACATTGATGATCCCGACAGTGAGGTAAGTGAGTTGCTCAGAACAAGAGAGCATTTTTCACTCAAAAGCAATCTTGGCACAAAACCAAAACTATTTTATCTAACATAAGGGGGAGATGATGGAAACTGTAGCAAAGAAAAGCAGTGCAATCAAAGAGTTTATAAGATCAATACCTATTAACAAAATAGGCGTAAAGGATCTTCTAAATTTTGAAAAAAGTCCTCTTAATTTATTTTTGGCGGCTTTGACATTGGTGTTTTTAGGGCTTTTTGTCGTAGGTGTTTTAATCTATCTTTTGCATGGGCACCACGCATATAATGTAACAAGAGAGCATCCGTGGGGATTGCTTATAGCAGTATATATCTTTTTTGTTGTAAGTTCAACAGGGCTTTGTATTGTTGGGTCACTCGGTGATGTATTTGGCTTCAAAGACTATATGGCGATATCAAAAAGAGCGATTTTTGGCTCTATTGTAACAATCGTTGCAGGTTTTGCCGTTATCGCCTTTGAAATCGGTCATCCGGTTACGATGATGATTTACAATGTACTTACGCCGGGACTTACAAGTGCGATATGGTGGATGGGGACACTCTATGGACTCTATCTTACATTTATGGTTATTGAGTTTGTATTTTTGTTGAAAAATGATATGAAAAGTGCGAAAATATTTGGTCTTGTCGGTCTTTTAGTCGGTCTTGCGGCGCACTCAAATCTTGGTGGCGTCTTTGGATTTTTAAATGCAAGAACGATCTCAAATGGTGTTTTTTATCCGACCTATTTTATCCTTACCGCGTTTATTACGGGAGTCTTTATAGCATATATAATGATGGGCTTTCGATATAAGCTCAGTTTTTCAAAAGAGATACAGACTATGTTAAACGGTTTAGCTAAGATACAAGCACTTTTGATATCTATCCTTATATTTTTCGTAACATGGAAATTTTTAACGGATGTCTATGGTGGTATGCCAAATCGTGCAGAAGTTGCCGTGCACATTCTTGGTTCATGGACATTTTGGGCAGAGGTGATTTTGGCAATGCTTATTCCTTTAGTAATCATACTCGCTTCTAAAGCAAGCGCATATAGAGCAATCTTTTTTGCTTCGCTTAGCGGTATGGTTGGGATATTTTTTATGCGTTACAATCTTGTGCATGATACACAGCTAAAACCTTTGCAAGAGATGAAGATACGAGAGTATCAACTTACTCCTGAGTGGGTGCATTATTTTCCAAGTGCGACTGAGATTATGATATCTTTGGGTGGTCTTGGATTGTGTTTGACCCTCTATTATGTAGGTACAAAATTATTTTCCTTAGATAGTGACCATCATTAATATATAGAACTTGCCTTTTAAGATTGTTTATACTTTTTTCGATATCATTGCAACAATCTTTTAAGGCGGGGTTATGAAAAAAGAATTTTTAATCTTTATAGTGATATTTTTAATCTTAAGTATCTCTATACACTTCGATGCTTGGATATCTCATCCGATTGCACAGATAGAAGCACTTCCCAAAGGTGGAGCTTTAGGGCTTGGCATATGGCACCCTCTTATTTTTGCATTTTTAGTTTATATTGTTGTATGGATATTTCGATTGATAGGAAGTGGGATTAAAAAAATTTTTAGAAAGTAATTCCTCTTTAAAGAGGAATTACTCGTATATTTTGATCGAGTCTTTCTCGTAAGATATTTTCTATAGCAAAAAGTGTGCCTGTACTTGAACTCGCACAACCACTACATGCACCAAGATACCGGATGTAGATATCAAAATTTGAACCATTCTCTTTGATGTCAAGTATCTCAACATTCCCGCCATCCATTACAAGCATTTGTCGGATATTATCATCTATGATTCTCTCAACGGCTTTGAGTTTTTGCACAACAGTCATCTGCGCAAAATCTATATTTTCGCTTGTTTGGGAGCTAGCAAGTATTTTCTCTTTTTCATATTCAGCCAAGAGATCAACAAGATAGATATCTTTCTTCTCGTGCCCTCCTGGTCTGATACAAGATTTACAAAATGCTCCCGCTTTTGTATAGTCGGTTATTTGCTCTATAGTTGTAAGGTCATTGAGTCTGATGACTTCTTTGAGTGTCGAAAGAGAGATGCGCGCACATTCACATACGATAATATCATGCTCAAAGCTCTCCATCTCGACACCCTTGTATTGTGCTGCTGCTTTTTTGATAACATCATATGCCATAACTGAACAGTGCATTTTTTGAGGTGGCACGGCAGGAACATCAGGAGTATCACGCATCGCTTTTTCGACATCGATATTTGTAATCTTTACTGCTTCATCTACGGTTTTTCCTTTGCACAAGTTTGCCATCGTGTCGCTGCTAGCTATTGCTGTTCCGCATCCAAAACTTTTAAATTTTGATTCTAGTATGATGTCTGTTTTTGGATCGACTGCCCAATATAGCCTTACAGCGTCACCGCAACTCTCTGCACCAAAATCAGCAACGATAAGTTTTGCCCCCATGGCTTCGGCTTGCTCTTCGGTAATCTCTCCCATATTCTGAGGATTGTTCATAAGTTCAGTTACTTTTTGGCTATACTCATCCCAAATAGTACCACCAATTAAACTATCAATTCCCATTTTTTATCCTTTTAATGTAGTTCATCTTTGTGATTTTTCGGTGCATATGCATAAGAGCTCGATATTCCTCTGAGCCGTTTAACTGCAGTATTGACACATTCGATAGTAAAATCTATCTCTTCGTTTGTAGTAAAACGAGAGAGTGAAAATCGTATCGCAGTGTGAGCAAGATCGGCTTCTGCGCCGATTGCTTCCATGACGGGATTTGATTCCAAATCTTCGCTCGCACAGGCACTTCCCGTGCTTGCTGCTATGCCGTCTCTATTGAGATCCCAAAGCATCGCTTCGCCTTCTATCCCTCTAAAAGAGATAAGAATAGTATTTGGAGATCGCTTCTCTCGAGGAGTAACTACAAAAGTATCAGGTATTTGCAAGAGCGCATCTTCAAATCTATCTCTAAGTGCTTTAACCTCACTGAGTTCAAAATCGAGTGCGTCAACTGCTTGTTCTATCGCCTTCCCCATGCCTACGATGCCCGCAACATTGAGCGTGCCTGATCTGAGTCCACCCATATGATCTCCGCCGTGCAAGAGAGGCGTAAGCTCTTTGCCTTTTCTCATGTAGAGTGCTCCGACCCCTTTTGGACCGTGGAATTTATGAGCTGATAAGGTGAGATAATCTATCTTAGTCTCTTTAACATTCACGGGTATCTTGCCGATAGCCTGAGTAGCATCTGTATGAAACAAAATGCCTTTTTCGCTACACATTTGTGCCATTTCTTCAACAGGAAATATAGCTCCTGTTTCATTGTTGACCCACATCATAGAGACGAGTGCTGTTTTGTCTGTCAAAAAATCTTTGAGTGTATGCGCTTCGACTATACCCTCGTTATTTACCGGTAGATAGGTCACTTTACAGCCGAGAGATTCAAGAAATCTTGCCGTTGCTATGACACTTGGATGCTCGACCTCGCTTACGATTATATGGTTTTTTTGTCCCGTTAAGATATACTGGAAGTAGATACTTTTAAGTGCCCAGTTATTGCTCTCAGTCGCGCACGATGTGATGACAACACTGTCTTCATTATTTGCGCCGACTCCGGCATAGATTTTTTGCATGGCAGCCTTGAGTGCTTGATGTGTTTCGC
>JAFGVX010000028.1 GCA_016937775.1 Campylobacterales bacterium
ACCATTTTTAATAGATTATGTTGAGAAAAGAAATGTGTTAAAAATTTGCTAAAAAGACTTGACTTTTAACACAGAACATTCTGAACTTGATTCAGAATCTTCACAGGTGGAGATTCAACGCCTGCCCCTTATATTTACGGTTGAGTTGAGAAATATTTGAGCCGCAGGGTCAAATATTTCTCTCCAAGGTTTTGTTATCTGTTCTATCGAAGATGGGCAAATCATATTCTAAATCTCTATTAAGTAATTTTTTATAGTATTCTCTCATGGGAGAAACAAAAAGAGAAAACCAGCTATCTTCATCAATTAAGTTACTTTTCGCATTATTGCATAATGGACAAGTCAATATGCTGTTTGTGTCATCATATGTATTTGTGGTGCTATCTTTTCTTTCAATTTCCAATGTTCCATAAGACCTTTTTATTGCGTTATTTAAAGGTAATTTTTTGTTCTCATTTTTTGTAAACAGTTCATATAGTTCTTTTTGTGAAATGTAGCAGTAGCCACAAACCTGTGGCTGCTTTTTATACCAATCATAAAACTTAACAATTGACTTGAATCCTGCGGCTCTTTTTTCTGTATATTTTGATTTTATTTTTTGTATATCTGAGAATTTTTCAACATAACTATCATATTCGTCTTCTAAAATGTTAAATTGTTTTTTAAATGTTTTAGCAATAGTGCTTTCAAATTTTATTGTAGGGTGTTCATTTTTATAAAGTTGTTTAGAATCTAGTAGCCCTTTTAACTTATACTCTTTATACCTTTCCTCATTTAACATCTTCTTTGTCCTTTTACTACTTCAGATAACTATTTATTGAATATTCATTATATATAAAAACACCCTGAAAATCAACAAATAACATACATTAAAATGTCGTATATCAAAATGCCTTCAATAAGGCATTTATTTTAAGAACTCAAAACAGAGTCAAAGTAAATACAATGAATGGGGATATAGATTACTTTTTAGATAATAATATTATTTGTGAAATTTATCTGATTTTATGGAGTGGCGGACAGTGAGGGATTCGAACCCTCGGTACCGTTGCCAGTACGCATCCTTAGCAGGGATGTGGTTTCAGCCAACTCACCCAACTGTCCTTAAAAGTGGATAGAAGTATACTTTAAGAGACTTAAATGGAAGCTTAAAAATATCTCGATAATTTTAGGATTAACAAAAAAGTTTTAATGTATGATTTCATAAAACAAAAGGATGACAAAGTGAAACGCTACACACCTCTTTTTATATTGGCGATATTTGCCATCGGTATCGCATTTATGGTATTTGGCATGAAAAATGCTTTGGAGCTTTCTGATCCAAACGCAAAAAAGATAGAACGCCTTAAGGATTAGCTTTCAAGCTTAGCAATCTCGCGCAGTATCATCTCGATCTTTTGCGCAGGATTGCTATCTTTATATATTGCTCTTCCTACCACAGGGAAATCCACACCCATCTCTTTTGCAATTGCTAAGTCAGCCACCCTGCTCTGATCGCCCTTCTCTTCTCCAAAGGGTCGGATGCCCGGAGTGAGTGTCAGAAATTTATCTGAAGTAACCCGCTTAATTGCCCTGCTCTCATAAGCACTACACACCACACCGTCAAGCCCAGCTTTAAAGCTCATACGCGCAAACTCTGTAGCTTTGGTCTCTATACTTGCACCATAAATCTTAGTAAATGAAGCATCATCAAAAGATGTAAGTGCGGTCACAGCAAGCACAAGTGGTCTATAAGGTAGTGAGCCTAGACGCTCCATAACTGCACGCATCGCTGTCTTTCCTGCGCTGGCATGGATATTGAACATATCGACACCGAGTGCAGCTATCTCTTCACTCGCATCTGCCATAGTATTGGGGATGTCATAGAGTTTGAGGTCTAAAAATATCTTGGCGTTGGGGTTAATGATTTTAATCTCTTTTAAAAACTGCGCACCGTCTCTGATAAAACTTCGAAAGCCGACTTTGAGCCATACATCCTTACCGAGTGATGCTTCAACGATTTTTAAGTTCTCTTTTGCGCTCGGCAGATCAAGAGCAATGCAAAGTTTCATAGGTAGTGCCTTTTAGTCTTTCTTGGATATAATAATAACCTAATTATACTAAGAAGATGAGGAGTAAGCGTTGTTTGGAAAGAAATTAAAAGAGTATGATCTCTCAGAGGAAGCACTAGGTAAATTGCAATATGCAAAGGTAGCCACCGATAAAGGAGATATCATCATAAAACTATATCCGAGTGAAGCACCCAATACGGTTGCAAACTTTGCACATCTTGCAGGTGAGGGATTTTACGATGGATTGAAATTTCATAGAGTTATCGCAGGCTTTATGGCACAAGGGGGTTGCCCACACTCAAAAGACAATAAAGGGATGCCCGGAACTGGCGGACCTAATTGGGCTATCGCTTGCGAGACAGAAAATGGAATCAGACACAAAAGAGGTGCACTTTCCATGGCACATGCAGGAAGAAATACGGGCGGGAGTCAATTTTTTATCACTTTTGTACCCACACCTCATCTCGATGGTGTGCATACAGTATTTGGCACTATAGACGATGGGGATATAGAGAGCTTTATGGCGCTTGATTCTATAGCACAAAACGATACGATCAATTCCATAACTATCATGGAGAGTAGAGACTAAGGAGCACAAGATGTATGGCTTTTATAGAGTGAGTGCAGTTTCATCACAGCTAAGACTTGCTGATGTAAAAAACAATACAGCCATAATCATAGAGACGATTCAGAGTCAAAGAGATGCGAGTGTGCTTCTTTTTCCTGAACTCTCTTTGAGTGGCTACAGCTTAGAGGATCTCTTCTTCTCTGAAACACTCTATACAAAGCAACTCAAATCGCTAAAAAGAGTCCTAGACGCAACCAAGGGGATAGATACTATCATAGCGCTCGGTATCGTGCTTCTTGATGCCAATAGACTCTATAATTGTGCTGCTGTGTTGCAAGACGGCAAAGTGCTGGCGCTGATCCCCAAAACATACATCCCAAACAAAAAAGAGTTTTACGAAAAGAGACACTTCAATAGTGGCGGAGATATCATTGGTCGCACCGTAGAGATGTTTGATCAGCAAGTTCCCTTTGGAGTTGATATCATCATACAAGATGCACATTATCTCAGTATGGGTATCGAGATATGCGAAGACCTTTGGAGCGTCAATCCTCCAAGCAATAGACTCGCAGCAAATGGAGCAACACTGATACTCAACCTCTCGGCGAGCAATGAACTCATAGGCAAATCACGCTATAGAGAGATGCTTGTGACTTCACAAAGTGCACGCGCAATGTGTGCCTATGCCTATGCTTCAAGCGGTTTTGGAGAGTCGACTTCACACACCCTCTTTGGTGGCGAGTGTATGATCGCGGAGTACGGCACACTTCTAGCAAAAAATGAGAAATTTTCTCACAAAACTTCACTCATCAGTGCAGATATCGACTTGCAAAAACTTGCATGGTTACGAGTGGCAGAGAGTTCATTTTCTGATTTACCTCGGGACTCCATACGATATGTGAAGGCAAAAAATCCTCCAATATTAAAAAATATAGATATCAATATAGACCCTACTCCTTTTGTACCAACAAACAAAGATGAAAAAGCGCACAGATGCAAAGAGATTATTGATATCCTCTCATATAGCCTCATAGCTAGAATGCAAAGATCAAATATCAAAAAGGCAGTTATCGGCGTATCAGGTGGGCTCGACTCGACCCTTGCTCTGCTTGCAACGCACCAAGCATTTAAACTTATGGATTGGAACTGCAGAGACATCATCGCACTTACTATGCCCGGATTTGGCACGACAGAGACTACCAAAAAAAGTGCTATCACACTTTGTAACTCGCTCGGAGTTGATCTTAGAGAAATAGATATCACGAGTATCGCGCAAAAAGAGCTTGAACTTTTAGGGCATAAAAATAAAGATGACGTGGTCTTTGAAAATGTTCAAGCAAGAGCAAGAACATCGTTGCTTATGAACTGTGCCAATAAAGAAAACGGTCTTGTTATCGGTACGGGTGATATGAGTGAGATAGCACTTGGTTGGAGCACTTATAACGGTGATCATATGAGTATGTACGCACTCAATAGTGGCATACCAAAGACACTTATACGGTATCTTATCGAGTATTTTATGGATGATGCGAAGTTGGCAAAAACATTGCGAGTAATCTTAGATATACCCGTTTCTCCGGAACTTCTTGAACATAAAAACGGAGAGATCACACAAAAAACAGAAGAGATTGTGGGTCCTTATGAGTTGCATGATTTCTTTTTGTACCACTTTGTCAAATACGGTGCAAGCCCAAGCAAGATACTCTTTTTGGCGCAAATCGCTTTTGATAAAAAGTATGACAAAGCGACGATCAAAAAATGGCTTGAACTCTTTATAAAAAGATTTTTCACACAGCAGTTTAAGAGAGAGACGATGCCTGATGGTCCGAAGGTAGGTGTCATCAGCCTCAACCCGAGGGCTGATTGGCGTATGCCAAGTGACGCCGATATGAACTTATGGCTCAAAGAGCTGGAAGAGGCTTAGTAGTTTACCGATATATCCTTGTCATAGGTCAACTCAAAGAGTACTTTTATCGCAATTTTCTCATTTGGTTTGAGCGTGAGATTAAAATCTATCCTACCATTTTCCTCTAGTGTATATTGACTTTTTGAAACGCCCTCGATACTGATAAGTTTTACCTTTATATCATGAGTAGTTGATACGGGAATGCGCTCAATGACATTGATCTCCTTAGGCTTAGAAGAGGCATTTAAAAGCGTTAGCTCATAACCGTCTTTCTTTTTGATATCTCCGCCAAAAATACCTGATTCATCATCTTTTGTGACGATAGGTTTGCGGCTAATCTTTATATCTCTATCTCTTGAGATAAAGAGCTTATACTTCCCGTCCCTATACTCTCCGCGAGCCGAAGCATTGAGGATCTCATCGCCTTTTTTTACGATCATATCATTGGTCTCTATCTGTACTTTTGGCTCAAAACTACAAACATAAAATGCCCCTTCTTGCATGTAACTATAAGCAGATAGCCCACAATCAGCACTCATTTTTTGAGACATTACCTCATGGGTTTTAGCCTTTGGACTTGCAGGGAGATTGAGTTTTTCAATCATATACTCTCGCTCATCCGTTCTCTGTATCGCAACAGCAGGCTCTAAGGAATCACTAAGTTCTGCTTTTGACATCATCATAGGAGCAGGCAACTCCGCCTTTTTTAGACTTGCTCTTATCTCTTCACTTTTGCTAATAATCCATGGGTAAAACTCGCGCTGATGTACATACTCTTGCGAATCCCTATAGTAGAGTTTTGCTTTATCTGCTTGTATATCAACACCACTTTTATTAAAAAGTGTCAAAAAATGTCGAATGCGTATATTTTTTTTATCAATAATTTCAGCTTCATAACTATTTTTAAATCCAATTTCAGAAGCACTAAACTCAAGCTTAAGGGTGCCCTTGCATATCTCTTGGAGATTAGCACTCTTCATTGAAGGCGCTTGTTGCAAAAAGATATTACTCTCTTTGCTTATTTTTGCATTTAACGTATCATATTGAAGTGAGAGTGACGCATTCTCCTTGGCTATCTTTTTAGATTGTTCCAATATCTCACTACTTTTGAAGTCACTAAGCTTCATATTTGTTATCAATGTGTCAATAACAGCAAGAGTATTTTCTATCTCTTTGGATTGTCTTGAGAGTGCGTTGATTTCTTGTGATGCTTTGCAAAGATGCTCATCTTCAGGACATATTTGATCCATAAAAAAAAGAGTTTCCTTATCATCACACAATACTTTGATATTTTCATTAAATCCCAAATATGTTTTATTATTTTTGTAGCTATAGATACTTTTATCTTGATATATATCTAAAGTTGATGCCTGTAAAGACGAAAGAAATCCGCAAGATAGACCTGCTAAAAAGAGTTTTTTGATGACCATAACTGCGCTCCTGAGATAACAAAATTGATGTAAAATTATAACCAAATAGATTAATTTCCGGTAACTTTATAAAATTATTAAGAATTAAAAATAAAATTATGATATAATTATTTCGATGAAGATGAGGTTAGAGTTCATCTTTAGTGTTTACACCTGTACTTCGCTAGACCGATCTAACTCCCCGATTTTGATTCCGCTTCAAAAACAGAAGTGTAATTTCTTATTTAAGGTAATACAACATGGCAGAATTGCTAAATGGAACCGTCAAATGGTTCAATGACGAAAAAGGCTACGGATTTATCCAACAAAATGATGGTGGAGATGATGTTTTCGTTCACTTTAGACAGGTAAACAATGCCGGACACGGAAGAGTAACTCTTGCTGAAGGACAGCAAGTAACATTTGAAATCGGCGAAGGTCAAAAAGGACCACAAGCGCAAAATGTAACACCTCTATAGTGTTCAAAAGAGGAGGCCTCTCCTCTTTTACTTCTTCTTTTGTGTTTGTATATACTTGTAAATTGCCTTAATTTCTTCATTTGTAAGAGAATATGTCGGCATTACATCATGAAAACTACTCGTACTTTGTATCATATTTTCTAAAGTAACATTTGTTATATCGGGTCCATATAACTCTTTTTTAACTCCATTTTCTTTATAGGTTGCTATAAGTTCACCTTTGGCATCTTTTCCGTGACATTTTGAACAACTCACACCTCGTGGGTTTTCATATAGCATTCCTCCATACTCATAATCGGAGATAAAATCATCGCCATAAACAAAAAAAGGGAGAAGCACTACAAAGAGTAAGTTTTTCAAAAGATATAACTCCGAGATAAACTATTTTTGATATAATACCTTAAAAAATTAAAGAGAGCCCCATGCAACTGATCGATGGAAAATCTTTAGCATCCAAGATACGATCCCAAATCACCCAAGATGTTATAAAACTCAAAGAAGATAAAGATATTACACCGGGACTTGCCGTGATACTCATAGGAGATGATGCGGCAAGTCATACATATGTAAAGATGAAAGCAAAAGCCTGCAAAGAAGTAGGATTTTATTCAATCGTACACGAAATGCCCTCCTCAATCTCACAAGACGAGATCATAGCAACTATTATTATGATGAATCAAAATCCAAGAATAGACGGTATACT
>JAFGVX010000029.1 GCA_016937775.1 Campylobacterales bacterium
ATGAAGGTCAAAGATGAAGAGTGAAGAGGCAATTGCAAAGATAGTTGCATCACATGGTGCAACACTCTATGATACAGAGATAGCAAGCGAATTTGATGAGACAATCTTTAGAGTATATATCACAAAAGAGGGCGGAGTATCGCTCGATCTTTGCTCTGCTATCTCTCATGATCTTTCTCTTTATTTTGATGTTAATTCTCCTTTAGAGGTGCAATATAGGCTAGAAGTAAGCTCGCCGGGCATTGAGAGAGTTTTAAATAAGCCAAAACATTTTGCAAATTCTATAGGAGAGATGATTAAGTTACGGGTTGTAGATGAAGGTAATATCATAGGGGTGCTCAAAAGCTTTGACGATAACACTTTGGTCGTTGATATTGAAGGGAAAGAACGATCGATTGATATGGGCAGCATTAAAAAAGCTAGAACATATTTTGAGTGGTAATATTTTGGAAAAATTAGATGAGTTTTGCATGCAACTCGCGCTTCAAGAGGCGTGGAAGTACCAAATTCTTACCTATCCGAACCCTGCTGTGGGGGCTGTAGTCTCGTGTGAAGGTAAGATTATATCCGTTGCTGCACATAAGAGTTCCGGCACATCTCATGCAGAGATTGTTGCGCTTATCGAAGCGTATGAGATTATGGCAAAAAAAAATGCAAATTTTGATACAAATGATGCTCAAAGTGTTCATACATTTTTACGCCGTCTTCCTGAGGGTTTTTTTGCCAAATGTACACTCTATGTCACACTTGAGCCATGCTCGCATGAAGGCAAGACACCTTCGTGTGCAATGCTCATTAAGGATCTGAAGCTCAAGAGAGTCTGTATAGCAACACTTGATCCCATCATCTTGCACTCAGGTGGTGCAAAAATGCTTGAAGATGCAGGTATAGAGATAGATATTGGTATTTTTGAAGAGAAGGCAAAAGAGCTTCTGTATCCTTTTGAAGTATGGCAAAAGAGAGCTTTTGTGCTTTTTAAATTGGCACAAACTTCCAACGCCAAGATAACAGGCGGAGTGATTAGCTCACAAACCTCTAGAGAGCACACACATGAGCTTAGAGCGCTGTGTGATAAGCTACTCATTGGTGGTGCAACAGTGAGAGCAGATGAGCCAATTCTTGATAGTAGATTGACTCAAAAAAATCCTCCTGATGTATATATCTATACAAAAAATAGTGACACGATATCAAAAGATATACCACTTTTTGATGTTGCAAATAGAGAGGTTAATCTTGGCGAAGACTTATCATTTTTGGATAAACCTTCATTTGTTTTAGTTGAAGGCGGCGAGGGGATGCTTAAAGCACTTAAAGATAAGATAGACTTTATATTGTTTTATCAAGCACCAAATTTGAGAGCCAAAGAGCACTCTTATGAGCTTGATATGGATTTGAAGTTTATGCATTTTCAAAGAAGCGGACAAGATATAGCAATATGGAGCAAAAGAGTATGAGTGATAATCAAAAACAAGAAAAAATCATAGGTATGTTCGATGAGATTGCATCAACTTATGATCTTGCAAATAGGGTTTTGAGTTTTGGGATTGATAAGCAGTGGCGTAAAAAAGGGTGCGATAAAGCCTATGAGATACTCGCTAAAAATGAGCTTGAGCGTATAGCAGATATCGCATGTGGAACGGGTGATCTGCTTTTATATTGGAAATCAAGAGCGCAAAAAAAAGATATAAAGATTGGAGAATTTGTAGGTATTGATCCTTCAAAGGGTATGCTTGAAGTTGCAAAGAAAAAAGTGAGTTTTGCCTCTTTTTTAGAGGGGAGGGCTCAAGAGTTGCCTTTAGAGGGCAATAGTTGTGATATCGTCTCCATATCTTATGGTATCAGAAATGTCGTTGATAAACCAAAAGCACTTCAAGAGTTCAATAGAGTTCTCAAAGAGAAAGGTATTGTCGTCATTCTCGAATTTACTAAACAAGAAAAGAGCGGATTTATCTCAAAAATTGTCGATATCTATATGAAAAAGATACTGCCTGCTATTGGAGGATTGGTATCTCAAAACTATAAAGCCTATAAGTATCTGCCTGATTCTATAGAAGATTTTTTGACAACGCGGATGCTTGAAGAGGCATTGAGTGATGCAGGATTTGAGATAAAATATTCTAAATCTTTCTCAATGGGCATCTCAACACTCTTGGTGGCACAGAAAAAAGAGGGATAAATGGCATCTTCATCTTTGGTAAGCGTCTCATCACTTAATACAAAGATCAAATCACTTTTAGAGACCACCTTTATGCACATAAGCCTAGAGGGCGAGGTGGCATCATTAACTTACCATACAAGTGGACATCTTTATTTTAGCGTCAAAGATGCAGACAGCTCCATAAGATGCGTGATGTTCAAATCCAATGCTTCAAGAATGAAATTTCGTCTCGAAGAGGGGATGCGTATCATTATAGAAGGTTCCGTGAGTGTCTATGTGCCACGAGGAGAGTATCAATTTTACGCACTAAGCATCGAGCCTTATGGGCAAGGTGCACTTGCTCTCGCATTTGAGCAGCTCAAAAAGAGTCTCGAGGCAAAAGGGTATTTTGATGTTTCAAGAAAAAAACAACTTCCAAGATATATAAGCTCTTTAGCTTTGGTCACAGCAAAAGAGAGTGCTGCACTCCATGATATGCTTAAAATTGCACAGAAACGCTGGTCACTACTTGATGTAACCATAGTTGATACTCTAGTTCAAGGCGAACAAGCGCCTATGCAGATAGCAGGGGCTATAAAAAAAGCTGATACTCTTGGTGTGGATGTAATCGTAGTCGCTAGAGGTGGAGGAAGTATAGAGGATCTCTGGGCATTTAATACCGAAGAGGTCGCAGATGCCATCTTCCATGCTACAACACCTATAGTAAGTGCCGTGGGTCATGAAGTTGATGTGATGATTAGCGATTATATTGCCGATCTGAGAGCGCCTACACCAAGCGCGGCTATGGAGATGATCTTACCAAGCAAAGAGGATGTTGCTATTTCTCTTGATGAGCGTTTTGATGCGATAAAAAGAGTTATGAGTGATAAAATACATAATTATGATCGTTCATTAACCCATATAAAAGAGATGCTCGTGCATCTAAGTCCTCAAAGACAAATCGATGAGATACTCTCCAAGATAGAAGATATCAAAAAAGAGTTTGTATTTACAGTAGGAAAGATATTTGCGTATAAACAGAGAGAAATCAGTGAGAAGATCGAAGCGCTCAATGACAGTATAGTAAGACAGATGGCACAAAAAGATATGATGCTTAAAAATTTATTGGCATTTTATCTTGCCAGTGATCCTAGAAAAAGAGTAGTGGATGGTTGGGCTCAAGTTTTAGTAAATGATAAACTCACTAAGTTAGAAGATATTGATAAGGGGCAAAAATTTATGCTTCAAGACAAAACTACAAAGTTAACTGTAGTTTGCGAAGATAAGTCTAAGATTTAGAGATAACTTTTTAAAACTTCTGGTATCTCTATACTTCCATTTTCATCTTGATAATTTTCCATGATGGCAACAAGTGTTCTACCAACTGCAAGAGCAGAGCCATTTAATGTGTGAACAAAGTTGTTTTTACCATCTTCTTTGTATCTGATTTTTGCTCTTCGTGCTTGAAAATCTCTAGTATTTGATATGGAACTTATCTCTCTATATTTATTTTGTCCTGGCAACCATACTTCTATATCAACAGTTTTACTAGCACCAAATCCTAGATCTCCACCGCAAAGCATAACAAGTCTGTGCGGAAGCCCAAGAAGTGTCAAAAGATTCGAAGCATTTTCTACCATCATATCAAATATCTCATCACTTTTATCTGGGTGAGTGATAGCAACCATTTCAACTTTGTCAAATTGATGTTGTCTTATCATCCCTCTAGTATCTCTTCCTGCGCTTCCTGCTTCTTTTCTAAAACAAGGAGTATATGCGCTCATCAAAATCGGTAGAGCATTTGCATCGATTATCTCATCATTGTATAGATTTGTTAAAGGTACTTCAGCTGTTGGTATCAGATACAAATCTTCATCGTCTATCTTAAATAGATCTTCTTCAAATTTTGGTAATTGCCCAGTGCCAAGAAGCATTTGTGCATTATTCATAAGTGGCAAGTTGAACTCTTCAAAACCTGCTTTTGCATTGGTATCTAAAAAGAAATTTATCAAAGCACGCTCAAGCTTTGCTCCTTGTCCTTTGAGTACAGAAAAACGACTTTTAGCGAGTTTCACGCCTCTTTCAAAATCAATCCAACCGTTTGTAACACCTAGATCCCAATGTTCTTTCGGTTCAAATCCGAACTCTTTTGGAGTAAGAACTTTTTTGATTTCTACATTATCATCTTCACTTAAACCTTCTGGAACGCTATCATCTGGAAAGTTTGGTATCATAAGAGCTAAATTTTCTAGCTTTTCATTTGCAACTCTTGCATTTTCTAGCAATGCCGGAAGCTCATTTTTGTATTTATCTATATCATTTTTTAGCGTATCCGTATCAAGACCTTTTTGTTTGTATTCTCCAAAAAGTTTTGATAGTTTGTTTTGTTCCGCTTTTGCACTCTCGTAAGCAGTATTTGCCTCTTTGAGCTCCACAAACATATTTTTAAGAGTTTCCAATATACCGGTATCAACACCTTTTTTTTGAAGCTTTAGGCTTGCTTCATCAAGATTGTTTTGGAGATATTTTAGATCAATCATCAAAAACCTTCGTCAAAAATTTAGTAATTATAGTCAAAAAGTAAGAAAAGGGAGTTTAATAAGGAGAAGCGTATAGATTTGATTTCGATAATATATAAATGGATGACAGTGCTATCAGCTTGTAAATCTTGGCGACAAAAGAGATAAATAGTATGATAAATTAGAACTGTGATATAATTTTGGCAACATAAATAGAAAGGAATTTTTTGAGTTCAGAGAAAAATATGCTCATAGTAGCCGGCGTTCATAAAAGTGCCACGACTTCACTCTATGAATATTTTATGCCCCATAAAGATATTTGTTGTGGGAAAAAGAAGGAGATTCACTATTATACCCCGTTGCGTTATAAGAAAAAAATTGACTCTTTAGACTCTTATTTAAAGCAGTTTTCTCAATGCGAAGAGAAGCAATATCTTCTAGAAGCAAGCCCACCTTATCTATACGGCAAAAGTGCAATAGCTCAAAAAATTCATAATGATTTTAAAAATGCTCGAATTATCATTATCTTGAGAGAACCGACGGAGCGTTTCATCTCTTTTTTCAAATTTACAAAAAGTGATTTTAGGTTGAATAAGGATGTGGAATTTAGAGATTTTATAGATAAAAGTTATGCATTGAAAGATGCAGTGGATACAGATGATCTCTACTATAGAACTTTTCGAGAAGGTCAATATTCTGAATATCTCGAAGATTGGTTTACTGTTTTTGGAGACTCTTTAAAAGTAATCTTTTTTGATGACGTAAAAGAAAACCCACAAAATGTCATGTTCGATTTGTGTAAGTGGCTTCATATTTCAGACGATCCCTATAAAGATTTAACTATATTTGAAATCAAAAATAAAACGAAAGCTTCAAGGTTTAAATCTATCTATAAAATTGCCTCTTTTATAAATATGAGGTTTGAACTCTTTTTTAGAAGACATCCGAGTATCAAAAAAACTCTTTACAAATTATATTTTTTACTCAATGAAGATAAGGCAAAAAATGATATTCGAAATGTAGACATTGATTATCTGCGAACTCTCTATGCGGATGAAAATAAAAAATTAGCTATATTACTGAAGAAAAACGGCTATACAAAACTTCCAAAATGGTTAGATCTATAGAAAAATAGAGAATAAGGCATATTATTTCTATGGCATATAGAGATTTTTCATATTAATTTATTGCATCCATCGGTGCTTCAAGCTTCGTAAGATTTTCATCATACATCCCAACAAGAAGGAGTTCTCCCGAGTCATCGACTCGAAATTCACCATAGCGTGCTCTTTCATAATATTTTGCAGTTCCCTCTTGGAAGAAAAAAGCATTGGTAGCAAACTTGACCTCGCCGCCTCTTATGCGGTAGTGCATAAGCAGCTCATCATCTGATAGCTTTTGATTGGCATAGAGTGTTTTAAAGCTTGCGATTTTTTTATCATCTAGTTTGACGATTACATACCCATCTTCTGCATCAATGGAGTAGGTTCGGTTGCCATACTCATCATAATCTTGCAAAGCACGGTAGATGTCGTTACTAATCTCAAATCGTAATGCCATATAATCGCCTTGCATGAGTGAACGAGGATCAACCGGAGCCAGTGCTAAGTAAACAACCTCCCCATTTGCTAAGTGATTTTCTTTTTTGAGAATCGATATATTGACAAGTAGCAATACAAGTATGAGGGAGATAAATGCGACTATCTTATCCATTTTCGACCTCCTTATCAACTAAAAGAAAGTGTTTCAATGTCCAGTATAAGATAAGTAATGCAATTCCAAGCACCAATAAAGTGCCGGCTTTTTCTAGTAATGTAATATCGAGAAAATAGTAGTAGGAAGAGATAGAGAAGAGTAGAGATATGATACCTAATCCCATCAAAATACGATTACTATTGGAAAAACCCAACAAGAGTATAAGTATGCTTGTGATGATGCCATATACTTCTATGGAAATCGCAGTCAATATCATAGTAGCAATAAAAATACTCATTGTAAATGAATCTGTGATTTTATGACCATATCGTTTGAGAATAGACCAAGTAACATAGAGAACTACCGCCCCTATAAGAAGTTCTCCAATCCACGGAGGCATTTATTGGATATTGTCAAAATAGGTTAGATTTTCAGCAATCTCACGATAACTAAAAAATATGCTTTGACTCGTATTCATATAGACAATAGCAAAAATAAGTCCATATCCAATGGCTCTTTGTTCGGACATGTATCTTGGATAATTAAATTCATGAAGCCATAAAAATGCTGTAACAAATACTATAATGGCGGTTGCAATACTAGGCATACCAAAGAAAAAAAGTGCTATCGAAAAAGAAGAGGCAGCCAAAAAAGACCCAACTATTCGATGAATATAATTTGGTACAAATAGTGCAATCATCGCAAAAAATAGCGATGTAAGAAGCCATTGTACTTTGTCACTAGTAGTGCTCTCAAAGATACCCCAAACGATAAGTGCTTGTCCTGCAAAACTTATTGCCAAGGCAAGATTTTCGTAAAAATCATTTTTTGGTATTTGTAAAAGAGCAAATCCTCCTGCAATCATCATTCCGCCCAATACGAGAGATACAGAGGGATTCTCAAGAGCATTATAAAACTGTAAACCTAAAAATAAAAATAGAAACAGAGCAGCCAACCAGCCAGAGATAGCAAGGAGTATTTTTGTATGCCAAAATGTCTCAATCGTATCAGACTTTGGTTGTTCTCCTTGTACGATACCTGCTTGTTTGAGTATTCCCCAAAGATTTTTTTTAATACTCATGCTTTCCACTCCTTTTGGATTTTTCGCAACCAAAATGCTGCTCCCGCACCCATGCCTACTATTAATATTGCCACGAGAAGTAATCCCTCGATATTTAAATCTTTTATTACAACTTTTAATAAAAATGATGTTGCCGTAATGATGCCTGAGAGTGCTACACTTGAGAGCATAAAAAGATCGCGTCTGATATTTTTATAAAAAAAGTAAAAAGACGCCATCCAGATAAACTAGACAACAAGAATCAATATATTTTGCTCTTCAAATATCACATACATAGCAAGCAAAGTGATACTAGCTCCACTGCTAAGAGCTAAGATTCGAATAGCCCAATGATGAGCAAGCCATTCCCGTTTGGTACTTAAAAATTCCCAAATGATAAGAGCAAGCGTATTGAGAGCAAACAGGAGTCCAAAGAGATTGATAACCGGAGCCCACCAAGAGAAAAATGAGAAACCAAAAGTCGAATAATATAATATCAAAGAGAGATTAAACAACATTAACCACATGATCCAAAGAGGACTAAAGTGTCCTATGAGTACCCATGGGGTTATCAGTAAAGCCCAAGTAAAGAAGAGTTGCCAAGAGTCAGCGCCAGTTTGGTAGGTTATGCCGTATAAAGCAAGTAGTACACCAACGAGAATACTCGCCGTGAGTAGTGTGACTTTGGAAGCTATAGGGTGGCTGTAAAATCTCCAATATGCCAAAAGGCTTCCAGCGATTAAGAGTTCAACTGCTCCAAATTTTACGAATTTACCGATATTGTCTATATTGTACGCGATGAAAAACATAACTGAAAATGCAATGGCAAGACTTCCGAGCCATAGTAAAAGCTTGCCAATAAATACAAACCAATCTTTTTCTGTTGGAAAAACTTTTGTTATGCTCAGGGCTTCATCAATCTTCTCTTTTGGAATGTGACCTTGTTCGATAAGCAAAATGATTTGATCTCGGATTGATGCCATTGTGACTCCTCGTTCATTTGGGCTAATGCATTTGATAAATATTATAGCTTTCCATTATTAAATTACAATAGTGGAGTAGATTTTCTTCTTTGTAGCTATTTTTGATAAAATTTTATTGAGTCCATCTGCAAATGCCCTAATGGTTTTTGCATCTATGGCACTTGGTCCGCCCGTGATCTCTCCACAGCAGCGAAGTTCGTCCATGAGGTTTCTCATGGCTAGAAGGTATTTTATATTTTCTTCATCATAGATAGTCCCCCTAGGATCAAGAGCAAATGCTCCTTTGGCGACTACTCTATCTGCGAGTGGGATATCTGCTGTGATGACGAGGTCTTCTGCTTTGGCAAGTTCAGCTATGCGGTTATCTGCAACATCCAATCCCAAAGGGACAACTTCCATAGATATATATGCTTCGTTTGGGATGCCTATCTTTTTGTTTGCGATAAATATCGTGGTGATAGATCGTTTGAGCACCGCGCGCAAGAGTATCTCTTTGAGTGCATTTGGAAAAGCATCAGCATCGACGAGTATCTTCATGGCTATCTTCTGTTTCTATCTCTTTTGTTTCTATCCCCATCTCGTTTTTTAGGAGCTGAGTTGTTTGATCTCGGACGATTATTTCCGCCACCGCCACCTCTGCCTTGCTGTATGGGTTTTGCTTTGATAGATGGATCTGGTTCATAGCCCTCTATGATGCTTTTATCTAGGTCTATCTTGATAAGTTTTTCTATCCCTTTAAGATAATCGAACTCATCAACACATACGAGCGATATCGCCTCTCCGTCATTGCCGGCTCTTCCGGTTCTGCCTATGCGATGCACATAATCTTCTGCGATATTTGGAAGCTCAAAGTTTACCACATGTGGTAAAGAGTCTATGTCGATACCTCTTGCTGCTATATCTGTAGCGACGAGAACTCTTACTTTGTTCGCTTTAAAATCACTCAGTGCTTTTGTTCTAGCCCCTTGACTTTTGTTGCCATGGATTGCAGATGAAGTGATGTTCATCTTTTGCAGGTACTCACAGAGTTTATTTGCACCATGTTTTGTGCGGGTAAATACAAGTACTTGCTCCCAGCGATTTTTTTCTATGAGATGTCCAAGGAGTGCGCTTTTGCGTTTACAATCAACATAGATAACACTCTGTTTCACAAGCTCACAAGATGTGTTGCGTCTTGCTACTTCTACGATAGTAGGATTTTTAAGGATGCTTTCACATAGCTTTTTGATCTCATCACTATAGGTAGCAGAAAAGAGGAGATTTTGTCTCTTAGTAGGGAGGAGGGCAATCACTTTTTTGATATCGCGGATAAAACCCATATCAAGCATCCTGTCGGCTTCATCGAGCACAAATATCTCTACCTTGCTTAGATTGACAACTCTTTGCGTGATAAGATCAAGCAGTCTGCCTGGCGTTGCTATGAGGATATCTACACCGTTATTTAAGGCTTTTATCTGTGGATTTGCACCCACCCCTCCAAAGACAATAGTGCTTTTAAATGGAAGATATTTGCCGTATGTTTTGACACTCTCGCCTACTTGGGCAGCGAGTTCTCTCGTGGGTGTTAGGATGAGGGTTCTGATGTTGCGTTTTTTTGCTTGTGGCTTTTGTTCACGAGATAAGATTTCTAGTATCGGGAGTGTAAAACCTGCTGTTTTTCCTGTGCCTGTTTGTGCACCTGCGAGCATATCGCGTCCTGCTAGTATGTGGGGTATCGCTTGTGCTTGAACAGGGGTTGGGGTTGTGTAGCCTTCATCTGTTACGGCTTTGAGTATAGGGGCGCTTAAGTGTAGCTCTTTAAATGACATTTTTTGGTTTCCTTTGATTTTTTAGGGGGAGAAAAAGCATGTTTATGGATGAGATTTCAATTAAGGGTATTATACCCGTATTTTTTATATATGTGCTTTGGCGGTGGTGTTGCATATAATGTTTAAGTTTTTGTGTTGATTTTGTTATTATGTAGAAATTCGTATGAGTTATATGGAGTTATTTTTTATACTCCCATCATTTCGATGAGAGCATATTATTTGGATTACTCTGTGATGAGCTTGATCTCTTTGACATCCAACACTTTTTCTTTATTGGCTTTCATATACTCATAGGCTTCCTCAATGGTGTCAAACTCGGACCCACCGCCACATCCGTTATCTGAGACGACTTTAGGATTTTTAAGTATCTCTACTTGAGTGCGTACATATTTGCCACGATTTTTATAGCTTGCAGTATATTCAACGATGGCAGCGACTTGGTATCCGGGAAATACATCTTCGCCTATGGTTCGAATGGTATTTTCATCATTTGGTGTATAAAAGTTTTGCATATTGCCATATTGGTAACAAGTAATCGTTTCGGCTGATGCGATAAATATCATAAACGGTAAGAGTAGCAGTATTTTTTTCATATCTTTCCTTTTTATTGTGTTTGAGTGAGTATTATATTCTATTGATGAGAGAATAATACTTGCAATTGATAACAAAGCGAAAATATTTATGTGATTTGATGCAATAGAGTGGTAGCAGGAGGGGAACTCGAATCCCCGACCTCCGGCTTATGAGACCAGCGCTCTAACCAGCTGAGCTATCCTGCCATTGAAGTTAACAGTAGTTGTTAATTGGAGTCCGAATTTTATCTAAAGTAACATTAATTGTCAATAGAGATTCTACCTTTTGTGAATGATATTTTTCTCCGTAAAATCAAAGGTTTAGTCAAATTGACTCATAATAGTTAAATAAATTTATATATTATTGCTTGACTTTTTTAGTTAAAATCACTATAATCACAACTGCAAAAATTGTTATAAAAGGAGAAAAAAATGGCTTTTAAACCATTGGCAAACAGAGTACTTGTTTTAAGAGAAGAGGAGGCAAATACTACTGCTTCTGGTATTATCATTCCAGACAATGCTAAAGAAAAACCACTTCAAGGCAAAGTCTTAGCAGTTGGTTCTGAGTGCGAAGATATAAAAGAGGGTGATACGGTCGTTTTCGGAAAATATAGCGGTACGGAGATTGTTATAGATGATAAAGAGTGTCTTATATTGACAAGCGAAGATGTGCTTGGAATAATCGAATAATAATCAAAAAAATAAAGGATAGATAATGGCAAAAGAAATATTTTTTTCAGACAAAGCAAGAAACGGACTTTATGAGGGAGTAAGAAAGCTCTCGGATGCAGTTAAAGTAACAATGGGACCAAGAGGAAGAAATGTTCTTATCCAAAAAAGTTATGGTGCACCACATATCACAAAAGACGGTGTAAGCGTAGCAAAAGAGATAGAGCTTGAAGATGCTTTGGAGAATATGGGTGCGCAGCTTGTAAAAGAGGTTGCAAGCAAAACAGCTGATGAGGCGGGAGACGGTACGACGACTGCGACTGTTTTGGCACATTCTATATTTAAAGAAGGGTTAAGAAATATCACAGCGGGTGCAAATCCTATCGAAGTAAAAAGAGGGATGGATAAAGCAAGCACAGCTATCATTGAAGAGCTTAAAAAAATCTCAAAAGAGGTTAAAGATAAAAAAGAGATAGAACAAGTTGCAACTATCTCGGCAAACTCTGATAGTGCGATTGGTAATTTGATAGCTGAAGCTATGGAGAAAGTCGGTAAAGACGGCGTCATTACTGTAGAAGAGGCAAAAGGGATCAAAGATGATCTTGAAGTGGTTGAGGGTATGCAGTTTGATAGAGGGTATCTTTCTCCGTATTTTGTAACAAATTCAGAGAAGATGGTGTGTGAGCTTGAGCAGCCCATGATTCTTTTGACTGACTCGAAGGTTACATCACTTAAAGACCTTATTCCGGTACTTGAGCAGATACAAAAAACAGGTAAACCACTTCTTATCATTTCTGATGATGTTGAGGGTGAAGCGCTTGCAACATTGGTGCTCAATAGACTCAAAGGAGTGCTCAATATAGCAGCTGTTAAAGCACCCGGATTTGGTGATAGAAAAAAAGAGATGCTTAAAGATATAGCAATTTTAACAGGAGCTACTGTGATAACAGAAGAGCTTGGTTTAAGTTTAGAGAAAACAACTATGGCTGAGCTTGGTCAAGCAGGTAGAGTTGTTATAGATAAAGACAACACGGTCATCGTTGACGGGAAAGGCGATTCAAAAGCCGTCGAGGCAAGAGTAGGTGAGATACGAGCACAGATAGAAAAAACTACTAGCGAATACGATAAAGAGAAACTCCAAGAGAGACTTGCGAAACTCGCAGGCGGAGTTGCCGTCATCAAAGTAGGTGCTGCGACTGAGACTGAAATGAAAGAGAAAAAAGATAGAGTTGATGATGCACTTAGTGCAACTAAAGCTGCCGTTGAAGAAGGCATCGTCATCGGTGGTGGTGTTGCGCTTGTTAAAGCAGCAAATGCTGTAAAACTTAAGCTTGAAGGTGACGAGCAAGTGGGTGCTGATATTATTTTAAGAGCAATCAAAGCACCTATGAAACAGATTGTTGCTAATGCCGGTTATGATGCAGGTGTTGTCGTCGAGAAAGTAATGAGCGATAAAAATGCAAACTACGGCTTCAATGCTACAATCGGCGAATATGTTGATATGTTTGAAGCGGGGATTATCGATCCGTTTAAAGTAGGAAGAATTGCGCTTCAAAATGCTACTTCAGTTGCAAGTTTGTTGCTCACAACAGAAGCAACCGTAAGTGACATAAAAGAGGATAAACCTGCAATGCCAGCTATGCCTGATATGGGTGGCATGGGCGGTATGTACTAATCACTCTTATCCGCACACTTGTGCGGATACCTCTTCTATCTTTTAAAATCCATCATAAATTCAAACTTTTAACAATCACACCTTCGCGCGTTCTTTTGCTTTTGCTATGATGGCTTCATCATTTGCCATATCGAGCCATCTAAATTTATAACCACTTTGCATAGTGCCCTCTAAGATATCTCCACTATTTCTAAAGAGCAGATCAAGTCTTGCTATCTCAAAGCCGTTATCTGTTTTGGCAAATTTTTCTAATCTTTGATTATTTTTGTCATTGGTATATAAAAAACAGCTTGCCTCTTGTCCATGTCTGCCGACCCTGCCTCTTAATTGATGGAGGGTTGCTAGCCCAAGCCGTTCGGGTGCGACGATGATGATAGTCGTCAGTCTCGGCAAGGAGATGCCGACCTCTACAACGGTCGTTGCTAGTAAGATGTTACCGCGTTCTCTAAAATCGAGCAAAACATCTTGTTTCTCTTTATCCTTGCCGTGTGTGACAAAGACTCGCTCATAATTTTTCTCCCAAAACCCTCTTGCTTCATCGATGGATTGGTAGGGTATCTGCTCACTCTCTTCGACAAGCGGATAAATGATAAGTATTTGATTATTTTTGGTTATTTCGCCATCAATATGTGTAAGAAGGGGTTTAAAATCCTCTTTTGAGATTATTTTCGTGGTAATGTTTTTTTCAAAAGGCGTATGAGTGATAAGACTGATATCAATGAGTGCTGAGTCCATCATCGCTTGCGTTCGGGGTATTGGGGTGGCTGAAAATTGGAGCATATGCGCTCTTTTTTTCCCAATTTGCATCAATTTTTCAAGTTTGTTTCTTTGCATCACTCCAAAGCGGTGCTGCTCATCTATCATTATTAGTTCCACTTTTGGTAAATCGTCAAGGTACAAAAGTGCATGTGTTCCTATAATAAGGGTCGCATCTTTATAGTCTCCCTCTTTTTTGTTTTGTGCAACAAGTGCTATTTTTATATCTTTGAGATATTTAGATGCTTCTTCGAAGAGTTGGAGTGCAAGCAAGGAGGTTGGTGCCATAAGGATGCTCTTTTTTGGATATGCCATCATCGCAGCAGCCAAGATGACAATTGTTTTACCGCTTCCCACATCGCCGACGATTACTCTTTTGGTAGCTTTCTTGCTATTTTGAAGATCATTTTGTATCGCTCTGATCGTCTCAAGTTGATCATCTGTAAGGGTAAAGGGGAGGCTTTCTATAAAATCATCGGGAGAGCTGCCGAGGGTGGATGCGGAAGGGAAGTTGATCTTTTTGCCTTGAAGTTTTTTAAAATGTGCATAGGCTTCAAGCCCTTTGAGTTGATGAAGAATCGGTGTTTTTGGCATCTTATTTTGATCATATATCTCACTTAAATCTTTTGGAAAGTGAAGCATAAGCAGAGTCTTTATCTCACTCTCTTCTAGCCCTATACTTTTAAGTGAATTACTATCGATGTAATTGTGAATCAATTCTCTCATCTCTGATTGTCCAAGCACTGTTTTATAAGTTGGTATGATCTTGCCTGCTTGTGCTATCTTTTTGGGTTGTGATATTTGAAATGCTCCCATAAAGTATGTGATTTTACCTTTGATGAAATGAGTAGAACGAGGAGTAAATGTTTGGTAATGATAAGGAGTAACATTGAAAAAGATAGCAATAATCTCTTTTTTATACAATGGAAGATAAAAAATTATATGGAGTTGTTTGGATTTTTTTTGAATGCTTCTCACTTCGGCTTCAGCGGTTATCGTAGTGTTGTCTACAAGAGGTTTACCAAGTGTGGTATCTTCATATTTTACAGGTACGATAAGAGCTAGATCGAGTAGTGATTTCACCTTTAGTTTTTTAAAGAGAGACTCTTTTAACACACTATCCATGTTTTTCCTTTGATACGCTAATCATATCAAAAAGAGTGACAAGAGTCTCAAAATATTTCAAATTGAAATTTATTTTTTTTGGTTGCCTTTTGTGACGATTGAAAAAGAGAGTTTGGTTATCTCGTTATGTGATTGTATAAATTCATTAATCTCTTGCAAATTTGCATTTTCAATTTTTTTGAGCTGCTCTTCTTCAAAGTCAAGTGGTCTACCTAGATAGTAGTTTTCAAATGCTCTTCCAAGTCTTTGTGAAAGTGTCTCATTTCTGAGTGCTTCACTTCCTACTAAAAATTCTTTTGCTTCATCAAGTTCTTGTTGGGTAACGCCTTCTTTGACAAAATCATCAATTACCTTTTTCACTACGCGCATAGCTTCATCTTTGCTTTCAACTTTGGTTTGTAAAGAACCAATGAGGTAACTACTAAGCTTTGATCGTACAAGCATTGCATAAGCACTGTATGCTAGTCCCCTTTTGACTCTCACCTCTTCCATGATACGACTGCCAAAACCGCTTGCACCTAAAATGTGACTGGCAATTTTTGCCTTATATTGATCTTCGCTATCATATGAAAAATTTAAAGGTGCCCCAAAATAGATATATGCTTGGTGGATATCTTTTTTAAACTCTTGCTTTATCTCTCTTTTGCTTGATGCTTTGATATTCTCAAAATTGATTTTTTCAACTTTTTTCAATTTGCCTAATATACTTACAATACTTTTTTTTGCCTCTTCTTGAGAGATACTGCCGCCTATAACAACAATGGCGTTATTGTAGCCTAGCTTAGTATCGATAAAATTCTTTATATCATCGATTTTTACTTCGAGTGTGGAGCTTTTTGTTCCTTTGGAATCTCTTGCAAGCGGTGTGCCCTGAAAGAGTACTTTTGTAAGTAGAATACGGGATGTATAGTCATAATCACTCTCTTTTTGTGTGAGCCAACCGATCTTTTGTCTTTTGACTCTCTCAAGTGCTTTTTGAGTATAATTTGGATCACTTAAAAGTTCTTCTAAAAGTTTTACGCCACTATGAAATTCACTTTTGAGCGCATCGAGTTCTATGATGAAATTGGTTCGTGTTGCATGTGCCGAAAGTGAGATGGCTTTTTCATCCAATCGTGTTGCAAAATTACTACTTCCATCTTTTTGGGTACCTTCATTGAGTAGTTTTGCGCTTAAATCTACCAATCCGTCAATAGGAGAGCTTAATTCGCCACTATTTTCAAAGACTATCTGCATGGAGACGATAGGAAGATAATTGTTCTGCTCAAATATGACAGGCACTTCACTCCCGTTAATATTTATCTTTTCTATGCTGCTTCCCATCAAAAAACCTCCTAATATACTCAACAAGATTACTATTTTTTTCACTATATCCCCAATCTGTTAAAATTTCTCCAAGATGTTATAGGCTGTATCTCTTTTTGCAGGTTGTTCGCCCACATCTTTTATGAGTCGTATCATCTCATCTTGGTGCATAGAGTTACTCGCGCCCGCAGCTGCTACAACATTCTCCTCCATCATGGTTGAACCTAAATCATTGGCTCCATAAAGCAGTGCCATCTGTCCGATATAACTTCCTTGTGTTACCCAAGAGCTTTGTATGTTTTTAACATTATCTAAAAATAGTCTAGCAACGGCTAAGAGTCTGAGGTATCTATTGGATGACTGCTTTTGGATGCTCGGTATCTCTTTTTTAAGTTGCGTGTTTTCACTTTGAAATGACCACATGATAAATGCTCTAAAACCGCCGGTTTCATCTTGGAGGTTTCGTACGTGATCCCAGTGCTCTACAATTTCGCGTGTGGTTTCAATGGTTCCAAACATCATCGTTGCCGTTGATTTCATACCGATTTTATGTGCTTCTTTGTGCACTTCGAGCCATCTATCTTTATCAAGTTTTTTTGGAGCGATGATATCGCGAACCCGATCGCTAAGTATCTCAGCCCCAGCACCCGGAATGGAGCTTAAGCCTTTGGCTTTGAGCCTTTGGAGGACTTCGCTCACACTCAGTTTTGAGCGTTTGGCGATATAGTCGATCTCAATGGCAGAGAATCCATGAATCGTGATATTTGGATATTTTGTATGGATATGCGCAACAAGTTCTTCATACCACTCAATCTCAAGCTTTGGATGCACACCCCCTTGAAAGAGTATCTGCGTGCCTCCTATAGCTATGAGCTCATCAATTTTTTGATCTATTTCTTCATAGGAGAGCACATAGCCCTCATTTTCTTTTTCATGCCGATAAAAGGCGCAAAATTTGCAATCTACCCAACATACATTGGTATAGTTGATATTTCTATCGACGATAAAAGTAGTCACGCCTTTTGGGTGGAGTTCTCTTTTTCTTGCGTACGCCATCGCACCAAGTGTTTTAAGATCGCCGTTTTCTATCAAGTCAACAGCCTCATCGATACTCACCCTATCATTCATCAACTATTTCCCTATAGAGTCAAGCACTCCATTTATAAAAGAGGGAGATTTTTCATCAGCAAGATCTTTTGCAAGCTCGACTGCTTCATTGATAATGATAGCTCTATCAGTTCCACCGATAAGTATCTCATAAGCACCTAACCGCATGATCGCTTTTTCAACTTTACCAATCGATATATAGTCCCATCCATCTAAATGTTTTGCTATCTCGGCATCTAACTTTTCAAGATTTTCGATGGTGCCTACAAAGAGTTCTCTTGAGAAATCCCTCTGCTTATTTCTAATCTTTTGCTCTTCTAGCATCTCATCAAAAAAATCAGCTATCGTTTCATTGCCAAGATCATAAGCGTAGAGAAGTCCTACGACAGCATTTCTTGCTTGGTGTCTTGTTGCCATTATGCTATTTCATTGTAAAGATTTATCATCTCGATAAGACCTGCCATAGCCTCACTTCCTTTATTGCCGGCTTTTGTTCCGGCTCTCTCGATCGCTTGCTCTATGGTATCAACGGTAAGCACACCAAAAGTGACTGGTTTTGCATGCTTGAGTGTCACACTGGCAATCCCTTTTGTGGTTTCTGCTGAGACATAATCAAAATGCGGTGTTGCCCCTCTGATAACAGCACCGAGACAACATACAGCGTCATATTTGCCACTACTGAGTGCTTTATCTAAAGCAAATGGTATCTCAAAAGCTCCGGGAACAATGATAAGATCAAGTTTATCCACATCACCTCCGTGTCTCGAGTAGGCATCTTTGGCACCGTTGACTAAATGTTCCGTGATAAAGTTGTTAAAACGCGCACTGATTATGGCTACCTTTTTTGAGTTGTCAACTTGTAATTTTCCCTCTATTGTTTTCATGGCTTAAAACCTTATTGTATTTTTACTATTATTGTATCATATCTGTTCTAACAATTCACTATATTGTAAAATATCTGTTTTTAATTCTAAAAAAAGATGGAGCGAGTATAATTTGATGTTGAGATATTAAAATGCGGAGTTAGTTATGAAAAATATTTATATGTTGGTATTTCTAGCTATGCTAATAAGTGGCTGCTCGAAGGGGTTAAGCCCGGAAGCACAAACCAAATTGGATGGAATGGAAAAAGAGTGTTTTGATGGTAATTTGCAAACTTGTCTTTCGTTGAAAAAGCTTTATGAGTTTACGAGGAGATATAGTTCAATCGATTATGATAAGCAACCAGCAATAATAGACCAAGCATGCAAATTGGGTGATATGGATAGTTGCTATACGATGGGTGTTATGTATTTCCGTGGATGTATCGTGGGATTACCTCGTATAGAGCCTGACTTTCAAAAGGCTATAGAATATTCAAAAAAGGCTTGCGAAGGTGGCGATAAATTTGGTTGTATGACATTGGGACAAATATATAATAATGGATGCGGCGTAGCTAAAGATACTGTCAAAGCAGAAGAGTTTTTTAAGATCGCAGAGAGACGACACATTGGTTTGTTTGATACGACAGAGTGCCCAACAGGTAGTTGTTGGTAATAATATTTGAAAGATATCCGGAGCGATTGTTTATTATTCTACAATTTCTCTAATGGCATCGATCTGCTCGATAAGTGTTTCTAGTTTGCTTAGCTCAATCATATTTGGACCATCGCTCAGTGCCATTTTTGGATCAAAATGGGTCTCAAAGAAAAAGCCATCTACTCCAACAGCAGCTGCACCACGACTCAGATATGGTACGAAAGAGCTATCACCGCCACTGCTTGCGCTACCGCTTGCAGGCATCTGCACAGAGTGAGTTGCATCAAAGACGACAGGTGCAAACTCTCGCATAATTTTCAATCCTCGCATATCCACAACAAGATTGCCATAACCAAAAGTGCTTCCGCGTTCAGTGAGCCAAACACCGTATTTTTTTGCATCATCATAGTTAGCTTTGCCTTCAAAACCTCTTGTTTTTAGCACTTTAGTAACAGAGTGCTCCATCGCTTGTGGCGCTAAAAACTGCCCCTTTTTTATATTGACGATGCATGGTGTCTTGGCGGCTGCAACAAGTAAGTCAGTTTGGCGACATAAAAATGCAGGTATCTGCAATACATCAACGACCTCGCTTGCAATTTTCGGTTGCGATGCATCGTGTACATCAGTAAGTATCTTAAAGCCAAACTCTTTTTTTACATCTTGTAAAAGTCGTAATCCTTCATCAATTCCCGGACCTCTAAAGCTTTCAATGCTTGTTCTGTTGGCTTTGTCAAAACTTGCTTTAAAGTAGAAATCTTTTGTGCAGTCATCGTTGTATTTTGAGAGTCCCTCAGCTATTCTAAAAACGGTCTCTTTGCTTTCTAGAACACAAGGTCCGGCTATTAAAATCATATATTTCCTTTTTCAGGTTTTTCTTTTTTGCTTACTAACATTCCTGCTATTATAACCAAGATTATACCTAAAATCGTAATAATATCAGGTAATTTATCTCCTAAAATAATTCCTACAATTGTAGCAAATATGATATTTGAATACGATATGGCTCCTATGATGCCTGCTTTTGATAGTGAATATGCTTTTGTCATCAAAAGTTGTGAGACGGTAGCAAAAAGACCTACGGCTATGATATAGAGCCACTCTTTACCTTGAGGCATCAAAAAAGGAGCGAGGAGAAAGTCGAGCTCTTTTGGTGCATAAAAAGGAGCAATTGCCATAAGAATGATAGGACCGATAGAGCCTATACCCATAAATGAGAGTACGATCGCTCTTGTGTCGTAGTATTGCCTGAGCTCTCGTATGGAGGTATAAGCAAGCGCTGCACCGATGCCCGAGAGAACCCCCAATATATCATACTTGCTAAAGGCAAAACCTTCAGGTTGGGCGACAAGTAAGATACCGCCAAATCCCAAAACAACTGCGATGATAGCACTCCTTGGAAGCTTCTCATTTAAAAAGAGATAAGCAAAGAGCGCTACAAAAATAGGTGATGTTTTATTGTAGGTCGTTGCAACCCCCAGGGGGATATATGCCATCACATAAAAATAGCACAGCAAGGAGATAAAGCCGATTGCCCCTCTAAAAATTAAGAGCCAAGGCTTCCCTCCAATTTGTTTAAGGGGTACTTTCCAAAGTGTAAGGAGTATGATAACAACGCCAAATATATTGCGAAAAAAAGTGACCTCAAGAGAGGGAAGTGTTGCTACAAGAAGTTTTACAAAACCTCCCATGATAGCAAAGCAAAATGACGCCAAGAGCATCAAAAGAACACCCCTGTCTATATTTTCTATCTTCTCTCTCAAGCAGCCCTCCAAATTTTTAGAAGCTTATCATAAACTGATTCATTTATCAATGAGTGTTATTTGATGCGCTCGCCTCTGAGGTCACCAAAAAGGAGAAGGTCTTTGAGTATTGCTTTTTGTGCCATTCCTTCATCATCGATGGCAATAAGAAGTTCACCTTGTTTGCTAGTAAATATCTTTTGATAAATGATCACACTAATATACCAATAGTCGCCCTTAAGAAGCATTTTTTTGTATTTTGGTATTTCGTCTTTAGGGGGAACGATAACGGTAACTCGTCCTTTTTGTTTCTCTGCGCCTACAGTTTTAAATTGATACTCTTTTGCAAGTGTTTTATCTTTGATGAGGTTTCCAAGATTAAAGTAAAGACTCAAAAGATCATCCTCGGCATAAAAATCAAGCGTGCTTTTTTGATCTTCAGTGACTTTGTCGCCCTTCTTTTTTATATACTGTTTAGTTACTTTTTTGTTTTTGTGATCTACGGTATATATTTTCTCGACATATTTATTTCCGAAACTTTTGATAACATGGTAGCTCTCACTTATGAATCTGCCATTTTTTATGTGCCCTTTTGAGATATGCTTTTCTTTTCTGCTATTGCTTAGAATTTTTGCCAATCCCGTAGCTTCAGCTCCTATTTCTATGGTGTATCTATTTTTTTCAGTCGTAATCTTTGCGTCGGCAATTCCAAGTTCACCCACAATACCGAATGAGACTTTATATTGTGCCTCAATGGTTTTTGCATCTAAGAACCCAAAACCTATAAGAGTGTATAATATAAATAGTATAAGGCTCTTTTTCAAAGTAATCTCCATTTTTGTTTAAATCTATTGTACTATAATTGGGTGGAATAAATGTGATTATGTTATCCATGAATCAAGGAGAGTGAATGTCACAAGTTGCGACGACTACCTTATCAGATGAAAATATGAGCATAGGTTTGGATATTGTTGATGGTATAGATAAGAGCATTGATGCTTCCGGGATAGACTCCTTATTACATCCGATTTATGTGAAGATACCTTTTTTGCAAACAAGTTTTTTAGGAACGACGGTGGGCAATCTCATATTGGCAGTCATAGTTCTGTTTTTTTTCTTTTTTCTTAGAAAAATATTTGTCTTTACTGTTGCAACTTTTTTGCAGAGTTTGGCAAAACGAACAAAGAACTATTATGATGACAGAATTATTTCTGCACTCAAAGGTCCCGTAGGGCTTGCATTTGTTTTGGTCGGTTTGCATATCGCTTTAGCACTTGTAACACAAGAGAATGTAATTGTAAAAAATATCTCAAATACACTTTTGATATTCAATATTTTTTGGGCAATTATCGCTTTGAGTGAAGCACTCAAGGGGATCATGAGTAGTGCCATGAGCAAGTTCAATCGTGACCTTTCTAAAGAGATAAGCAACTTCATACTTGCGATTATCAAGATACTTATCGGTGCTTTAGGTTTGGGTGCGATGCTACAAGTATGGGGTGTGAATGTCACAGCGCTCATTGCTTCACTCGGGCTTGGAGGTTTGGCATTTGCACTTGCTGCAAAAGATATGGCATCCAATCTTTTTGGCTCTTTTTCTTTGCTTGCAGATAGATCGATACGCATTGGAGAGTGGATTAGTGTCGCTGGAAACGAAGGAATAGTCGAGGATATTGGTATGAGAACGACGAAAATGAGAGCGTTTGATAAATCTTTGATTGTAGTGCCAAATCAGCTTGTGGCAAATAGTCCTGTCTATAACTTTTCAAGAAGAGGTGTGAGACGCATCAATATCAATGTAGGTTTGACTTATAGTACGACAAAAGATCAGGTAATCAAAATTGTAAATGCCATAAGAGAGATGTTAGAAAATCATGAAGATATATCGCAAGATGATACACTCCTAGTAAATTTTGAATCATTCGGAGCGAGCTCTTTAAATATTTTTATCTATACCTATACCGCAACATCAAATTGGAAGAGATATTTGGAGATTAGAGAGGATGTGCATGTAAAGATTATGGATATAGTAGAGGAAAACGGCGCTTCATTTGCCTTCCCTTCAACTTCACTTTATGTAGAGAAAGTGCCCGATTTGAAAAGAGAGGGTGATTTAAATTAAGTGTCGCGTATCACTTTTATTTTTTTCAAATATAATAATATCTAGGCATCTTAAAAGAGTTTTATACATATCTAAAAAGGAAATATTGTGAAATTTTTTGTATCACTCATTATAAAAGGAACACTTGCGTCTTTGTTTGTTTCTCCACTCTTTGCAATTGATTTTGTTTCGATTGGAACAGCCGGAGTAACGGGGATATATTTCCCCACGGGTGGAGCGATCTGTCGTATGGTCAATGAGCATAAAAAAGAGATAGGTATCAAGTGTTCCGTCGAGTCAACGGGAGGTTCGGTTTATAATGTCAATATGATAAATAATAACGAACTTGATCTTGGAATCTCTCAAAGTGATACTGCATATCAGGCTTATAACGGAGAAGGTGTTTTTCAAGATAAGCCGATTAAATCACTGCGCTCAGTCATCGCTATTTATCCCGAGCTATTGGCATTTGTTGTAAAAAAAGATGCAAATATAAAAAATATAGCCGACATAAAAGGTAAAAAGATTAACATTGATGTTCCGGGTTCCGGCACTAGGATGTCAAGCGACCTTGTTTTGCAAGCATACGGCATAAAATACGATGACCTCTCACTTGTGAATGAACTTAAATCATCAGAGGGTCCAACTATACTCAAAGACAATAAAGTTGATGGCTACTTTTTCATGGTTGGGCATCCGACGGCAAATATTAAAGATGCGGCCAATTCTGTTGCAATCGATCTTGTTGCTGTTGATAGAGCTCAAATTGATGCGATTATTGAAGCACATCCGTATTATGCAGCAGGCGTTATCTCAAAAGAGTTTTATAAAGGTGTTGATCATGATACATTAAGTTTAGGGGTTAAAGCAGTTCTTGTCACGAGCGAAAATGCAAATGAAGAGATAATCTACAATATCACAAAAACAATACTCGATAATTTTGAGGAGTTTAAAGGGATACACCCTGCGTATAAAACAATCACAAAAAAATCGCTTCTGGAAGGACTTTCTGTCCCTCAACATCCAGGAGCTATAAGAGCCTTTCAAGAGGCAGGATTGATCGAGGAAAAGAAGTAATTGAAGTCAATACAACAAACCCAAGAGAGTAATGTAGACACAGAGGCTTTAACAGAGCAGCTTAAAGGGCAGAGAAATTTACAAGAGGACTCTTGGCAATATTGGATGATTGTCGTTATAGCTTTTTTATGGTCTTTGTATCAGCTTTATGTTGTTATCGTGCCGACAAATAGTGTTTTTATACGCTCAACCCATCTTGCTTTTGCTTTAGCTCTCGCTTTTATGATGTATCCTATGTTTCGTTCAAGCAAAACCATGCGAACCATCCCTTGGTACAATTTTTTAATTATGCCCGCTGCCGTGTTTACTTCGCTCTATATCTATCTCTTTTATGATGCACTTAATGCCAGAAATGGCTCTTGGACTACGGCTGATGTTATTGTGGGAATTTTAGGCATTATTTTATTGTTAAAAGCCACAAGAAGAACGCTTGGATTAGCACTTCCTATTATTGCTATAATTTTTTTGATCTATGATCATCTAGGGCAATCTATGCCCGATATCATAGCGCATAAGGGTGCAAGCATTAATAAAATAGTAGGACAGATGTTTCTTACGACAGAGGGGATATTCGGAGTGCCTTTGGGGGTGAGCGCAAGTTATGTTTTTTTGTTTGTTCTCTTCGGCGCACTTTTAGATAAAGCGGGCGCGGGGAAATATTTTATTGATCTTGCATATGCGCTTTTAGGTAAATATGACGGCGGACCCGCAAAAGCATCCGTTGCTGCTTCAGGAATGATGGGGATTATCTCAGGAAGTTCTATAGCCAATACGGTAACGACGGGAACTTTTACGATACCGCTTATGAAGAAACTCGGATTTCCCGGATATAAAGCCGCTTCAGTAGAGGTGGCAGCCTCAACAAATGGGCAACTTATGCCTCCTATTATGGGTGCGGCTGCATTCATCATAGCAGAGTTTTTAGGACTTGCTTATACTGATGTTATCATGGCTGCTGCTATTCCTGCTTTTGCGAGCTATTTTGCTCTTTTTTACATTGTCCACTTGGAGGCAAAAAAGCTTGGTATAGTAGGTGAAGATCCGGCAAAATTTCAAAATGCATTTACGATTTTTAAAAGTGGTATGCACTACATCATACCGATATTTTTTTTGATATATACACTTATTGTGCTGAGACAATCCCCTCAATCTGCCGCATTTAATGCGATAGTATTTATAATGCTTATCATGGTCACGCAGCATCCTGTAAAAGCATGGCTGAAAAATAAAAAAGTGACACGATCTGATTTTTTAGTCGGCTTTTATACTATAGGCGAGGGGATGGTCTCGGGCGCAAAAAATATGGTGCCTATTGCTATTGCAACAGCCGTTGCCGGCATTGTTGTTGGTTCAGTTACATTGACGGGCATAGGGTTGACGCTCGCAGATGTCATCACACAACTCTCAGGCGGATATATTGTCGGTGTTTTGTTTTTAACCGCGGTCGTTTCACTTATTTTAGGGATGGGGCTTCCTACAACGGCAAATTATATCGTTATGGCATCTTTAACCGCACCGATTATTATGGAGCTAGCAGGCGATTTAGGCTATCTTATTCCTGCAATCGCGGCTCATATGTTTGTGCTTTATTTTGGTATCCTTGCTGATGATACGCCTCCTGTCGGTATGGCGGCGTATGCTGCTGCCGGGATTGCTAAAAGTGATCCTATTAGAACGGGGCTTCAGGGGTTTGCATATGATATCAGAACAGCAATTTTGCCGTTTGCTTTTTTCTTTAACAATAAATTACTACTTATAAAGAGTGTTGATGCGGCACACCTAAAAGATCCTTCAACTTGGCAATGGGTAACAAATCCTTTTGAAATAGCACTTATATTTGTAACGGCGGTTATTGGAATGTTTGCTTTCTCTTCTGCAGTGCAAGGATGGGTTAGAAAAAAAACCACTATTGTTGAAAGAGCACTCCTTCTTATGATAGCTGTATCAATGCTAGTGCCGAATATTGTAATGCAATGGTTGCATCTAGGAAGCGAATATACAGTATATGCTTTGGGAGCCATAGTTTATCTTATGATTTATATAACTCAAGTAAGAAGTATGAAAAGTACAAATGAAAGATAGGTGATGTAAATATGGAGAAGTTTCTGCATCATTTTTGAGTGATATTGTACTATTCTATCGAGTTTTGACTGCCTTTTGAAGAATATAGAGTAGAATCATCAGAATTTTTGTATATTTTTTTCAAGAAATGTGATATATCGTAACTTTATCCTTTCTGAGGTAGCTAAATTACATTGTTTTGTTGAATAATGTTTATGTTTTTAAGTATAATAAAATCCTAGTTTAAATTTAATATCAAAGAGGTGAGTATGGAGAGTGTTGATACAGTTTCGACTGATGTGTTGATAATTGGGGGAGGACCTTCAGGTCTCTCGGCAGCAATACGTCTTGCTGATAAATTGAAAGAAAAAGGTGTAAGCAAAAATATAATGCTTATTGAAAAAGGTGAGGAAATCGGCTCTCATATTCTTTCGGGAGCGGTTATTAAAACCGATGTTTTTAAAGAATTGTTAACTTCTGATGAATTTAATGAAATGCCGTTTGATTGTGAAGTTAAGGTCGATAAAACGGTTAAATTGAGTGAAAACGGCGAGACCACTTTACCTTTTCATCCGCCTTATATGAACAATATCGGAAACCAAATTGCATCTTTGGGAAAAATCTGTAAATTTCTTGCTACGTGTGCAGTTAGTAGAGGAGTAGAAATATATAGCGGTTTTGCAGTGGATGAACTACTCTATGAAAACGGAAAAGTAGTTGGTGCTAAAACAAAAGATACAGGTGTGGATCATGAGGGGAAACCACAAAAGAATTTCCAAAAAGGTACATCGGTAAAAGCCGGCATTACAATACTCGCAGAAGGTACGCGCGGAAGTTTGGCTAAGCAATTGATTTCAAAATTTGATTTAGATGCTACATCTAATCCTCAAGTTTATTCTCTAGGCGTAAAAGAGAGTTGGAATGTGCCTGAAGGCAGAATTGAAGCCGGAACGGTTTATCACACCATGGGTTATCCTTTGATTGATGGTCAAGAGTTTGGGGGTGGATTTATCTATGGTATGAAAAACAATAAGGTCGGACTAGGTTTAGTTGTTGGACTTGATTATGAAGATCCTAGTTTCAATATCCACGCTGCTATGCAAGTTTGGAAACAACATCCGAAAATTAAGGCTATCTTGGAAGGTGGTTCTGTGAGTGAAGCAGGCGCTAAAACTTTACCTGAAGGTGGTTGGAACTCTATCCCAAAACTTTATGATGACAATGTTATGATCGTTGGAGATAGTGCCGGATTTGTTGCTATGCCTGCACTTAAAGGTATCCATCTAGCGGCTACTTCGGGGATGTGTGCTGCAGATACTGCTGCACTAGCATTAGTAAAAGGCGATACATCCGCTTCTACTTTAACTCGCTATAAAGAGCTTGTTGATGCAAGTAGAATTAAAAAAGAGTTATATCCGGTAAGAAACTTTAGAGCCGTTATGCAAGACGGGATGATACTTGGTGGGCTTAAGTTTGGTGTTCAACTTCTCACACGAGGTTTCTGTTTGCTTACACCTGATACACATAGCGATGCAAGTGAAACTAAAAAAGTAAAAGAGTTTACAGGGCGTCCTTTCAAAGAGAGATTTGCCGGGAAACTTGATTTTGATAAAAAATTAACTTTTGATAAAGTTACAACAGTTTTTCAATCACGCGCAATGCACGATGAGCATCAGCCGGTTCATATAATCATAAATAACCCTGAACAATTCCGATCATCTAATATAGAAGTGTACGGCTTAAGCGAAGAAGCTATGTGTCCTGCTGAAGTGTATGAGTTACATATAGATAAACAAGGCAATAAAAGCTTACGATTGCATGCCGAAAATTGTCTTCACTGTAAAACTTGTGATATAAAATCGCCAAACGGCGGCATAACATGGACGACGCCTTATGGTGAAGATGGTCCAGAATATAGAGAAATGTAGGAGAGGGAAATATATGGCTTTAACAATAATTAGTTTAATGAAACAAGTACCGTTAGCATCAGAGATGAGAATGGGTGAAGATGGCTTAATGGATAGAACAAAGGCAAAATCTATCATAAATGTGGATTGTAGTTTTGGACTTGAGGCAGGTTTACAGCTGAAAAAGCAAAATCCGGATGCCAAATTGATCGTCTGTTCTATGGGACCGCCTTCATTTGAGGTCTCATTGAAAAAAGCGATAGCTATGGGGTATGATGAGGCGTATCTTCTCTCAGATAGAAAACTTGGAGGAAGTGATACCTTTGCGACGGGTTTAGCGATAGCTACGATGTTGCGACATTTAGGTTTTGGAAAAGGGCTTAATGAGGATTTTGTTATCGTCGCGGGGAGACAAACGAGTGATGGTGATACAGCGCATGTTCCTTCTCAAGTTGCAGAGAATTTGAAAATTCCTCAAGGTACATTTATCGAAACTGCTAGTTTGGTAGACGGTAAAGTTCACGCAAAAAGAATTATCGAGGGCGGTTATCAAATGATGAGTCTTCCTGTTCCATGCGCTATGAGTTTTACGCCAACAGGAGTTGAGCCTAGAAGAAAATCTTTAGCCGGCGCGGTTAAAGCAAATAGAGCAAAAGTTACAGTATTTAGCATCGAAGATATTAATTTGAGTGAAGAGTTTATCGGATTGGGGACTCCGGGGGAAAACGGGTCTCCGACAATCGTATCAAAAGTTGCAAATGTCGTAAGCGAGAGAGCTCCTATAAAAATGTCATCAGGGCACAATGAGAGAGAATTGGTATCAAGTTTTTTAGATAACTTTAAAGCCGGTAAAAATACTTTAGAAGTCAAAGAGGCGAAAGCAAAAGTAGAAAAAACTAGAGATGAGAGCCTAGAAGTTATTGACTTTAGAAACGGTGCAAAAGGTATTATTACTTGGGCAGAAGTCGTAAAAGGTCAAATTTCTAGACCATCTTTAGAGCTTTTAACACCGGCAAGAGAGTTGGCGAATGATTTAGGTAATGATACAAAAGTAACAACAGTATTGATCGGTAAAAATGTCGGCGAGCTTGCAAAAGAGCTCATAGCATATGGCGCAGATGAAGTTGTCGTAGTAGATGATGAGAGACTCGAAGAGTACAGAATTTTACCGTTTTCAGAAATCTTTGCACAAGTAATCAAAGAGAGAAATCCGGAGATTGCACTCTTTGCTGCAACAACGGCAGGGCGTGAATTGGCTCCTAGAATTGGAGTTAAGACAGGGAGTGGGGTAACTGCTGATTGTACTTCACTTGAGATAGGCGAGCATAAACATAGAAACAAAGAGACAAAAGTGCAAGTAATATATGCTCCATTACTAGAGTCAAGAAGACCAACTTATGGTGAATCTAAGCTTGCTACGATTATCGGTTTTGTTTGTCCTCAAATCTCGACTGCACGTGCTGGAACATTTGCTGTGCCTCCAAAAGATGAAAGTAGAAAGGGAACTATCTCTAGCTTTACCCCAAAATTAGATGAGAGCGAATTTGTATCTGAAATTATTGAAACCGTGATCGGCGAAGCCGGCGGTCAAGCTCTATTTGATGCAGATATTATAGTTTCAGGCGGGCGCGGTACTGCAGGTGATGGTATGCAACTCGTGAAGGATTTAGCACAAGCATTGAAAGAACAAGGTCTAAAAGCAGAATGGGCAGCATCAAGGGTTATGGTTGATGAGGGTGTTTCTGAATATGCAAAACAGATAGGTCAAACGGGTAAAACCGTACGACCCAAAGTGTATGTTGCAGTCGGTATTAGTGGTGCGGTGCAACATGTCGCCGGCATGAAAGAAGCGGAGACGATAGTTGCAATTAATCACAATGCGAAAGAGACGATTTTCAATAATGCTGATTTTGGAATAGTCGGCGAGTATGAAGATGTACTTCCTGAGCTTATAGAAAAGGTAAAAAATGGGTTTACATTTGGCATAGAAGCTAAAGCATAAAAAAATATAAAGGAGAAGCATGGTAGGAAGAAAAGTTGGAATAGTAGGCGCTGGATTTGTTGGCGCCACAGCCGCATACAGCATGACGATATTGGGAATTTGTCACGAGGTTATCTTGTATGATGTTGTGCCTGAAATGGCGATTGGAAAAGCGATAGATATAGGACAATCGACAAACTATTCCGCAAAAGGAACGATAGTCACGGCAGCAAAAACGCCTGCAGATATAAAAGATTGTGATATCGTTGTTATCACTGCAGGAGTTCCGCGAAGAAGCGAGATGAAAAGAGCTGATCTTTTGATGATTAATGCGAAGATTGTAAAAGAGGTTGTGGAGAATGTCAAAATATATTCTCCAAATGCCATTATACTTTGTGTATCAAATCCTTTGGATGTTATGAACTATGTTGCGTATAAGCTTACGGGCTGGGACAGAAAGAGAATTATCGGTATGGCAGGAGCACTCGATGTTTCTAGAATGGCATACCAAATTCATAAAAAAGTAGGCTTCGGTTCGGGTCAAATGCGAGCAATGGTTGTCGGCAATCATGGACAAGATATGATCCCATGTCCTGAGATATCTGCCGTTGGGGGCGTACCGCTCGATCAATTGTTAGGCAGAAACGATATGGATGAGATTATCGAGAAGACGAAAGAGGGTGGTGCAGAGATCGTCAAATATCTTAGTACTTCAGCCTACTATGCTCCGGGACGAGCTATCTCGGTAATGGTTGAAGCGATACTTCATGATTCTAGAATTGTGATGCCGTCTTCTGTTGTGCTTGACGGAGAATATGGGCATAAAGATGTTTCTATCGGAGTTCCTATTGTACTTGGAGCAAGTGGTGTCGAGAAAATTATTGAGCTTAATATTCCCGAAGATAAAAAAGTAAAATTCGATCAAGCGGTAGCTTCAGTACAAGAGTCTATCGATATATTGAGAGAAAATAACTTTTTTGACTAATCCGCGCGCTCGCGGATAGATTTTAGATTTTATTTCTCATTTCTTTTTAGATACTCGCTCAAAGTTAAAAGTTTATTTTGCTCTATCGGTTGAGATTTTAGTATCTCAGCAAGAGATTTAACGCCCATAGAAAGAAGGTATTGGAGATTGTCATCAAAAGATGCCCCTTCAATCACATAGATATCATCTTTGTGCACTTCAAACATAAAGCCACCGTTAGGTATCGGTGACATTGAAAGTGTAACAGTGTAGTGGTCTTTAATGATACTCTCTTTTTGAGAATACATTAGTCCTACATTAAAGCTCTTATTTGCTCCAAAACCCGCAATTGCAACGACTAATACCTTCCTATCTCCGGCTTTCGATGAGTTAAATATACCGATCATATCTTTAATCGTTTTATAGCCGGGAATTTTCTCGAGAAGTTTTTCAACCCATTGTGCAAATCTCGTATCCATCAGATGACCTACAAAATAGAGTAGCATTAAAAAAAGTACAATAAATATCAATATCCAAAGATTTTGATATTTTTCGGGATTGAAGCCGATGAACGCAAAGAATTTTATTCCAACAAGTTCGGTTACGGTTCTATATATCCATATTATCGCCATAGCTATTAAAGCTATGGGGAGTATCCAAAAGAGTCCTTTGAGGATAAGCTCTAAAAAATGACTAAAAAACTTATTTTTTTTGTGCACCTATATTCCTTTTGAAGAACTGTTTTTTAATCTTCCTTGCATGCTAAGATAACTATTGAGTGCTCCTATATAGGCTTTTGCGCTTGCAAGCATAGTATCCAAACTAAGTCCGTGACCTATCATTGCAGGCTCACTATCGTCAAATGTTACTTTGACTGTTACATTCGCTAGAGCATCTTTACCTTGTGAAACGGAAGTAACTTTATAGTCAATCAAAGTACCTTTAAAGCCCGTGACTCTATCAATCGTTTTAAAGACAGCATCTATTGTACCTCCTCCGATACTCGCATCTGTTTTTTCTTTCTCTTTGTGCCTTATCGTCACGGCAGCACTCGGAACACCACCTGTTGAATCCATGAGTTGCATAGCAATCAATTCATATACTTTCTCTACATGAGTCATTTCACTTGTTACAAGTGCCCGTATATCGTCATCATAGATATTCTTCTTTTTGTCGGCAAGCTCTTTAAATCGCTCGAATGCTTTGTTTATCTCTTCATTATTTGCCTCAAACCCAAGTTTTGTAAGTTTATCTTTAAATGCCGCTCTTCCGGAATGTTTGCCAAGTATTAATGTGTCACTGATGTCTATGCCTATATCTTCAGGTCTGATAATCTCATAGGTCTCTTTGTTTTTGAGCATTCCGTCTTGGTGGATGCCACTCTCATGAGCGAATGCATTTTTACCGACAATTGCTTTATTTGGTTGTGGTTCGATTCCCGTGATATTAGCTATCAATCTACTTGTCAGATATATCTCTTTAGTGTTAATATTGGTATCTAAACCGACAAAAATATCTTTTCGTGTCTTCATTGCCATAACAATCTCTTCAAGTGCAGCATTACCGGCTCGTTCACCTAAGCCGTTAATAGTGCATTCAACTTGTCTAGCGCCATTCAAGATGCTCTCCAAGGAGTTTGCTACACCAAGTCCAAGATCATTATGATTGTGAACAGATATGATAGCTCTTCCTTTGGTGTATTCACTCATTATTCGTATCATTTCGCCTATTTCGCTCGGCATTCTAAAACCAACGGTATCGGGTAAATTGATAGTAGAAGCACCTGCTTCTATAACAGCATCAGTAATCTCTTTCAAAAAACCTATATCACTTCTGCCGGCATCTTCGCAGCTAAACTCCACATCATCTGCAAATTCTTTTGCATATGTAACGGCATTAATAGCCTTTTTGATGACCTCATCGGGAGTCATTCTAAGTTTATGTTCCATATGTATGGAACTTGTTGCGATAAAAGTATGAATCCTTTTAAATTTTGCATGTTTTATAGCTTCACCCGCAGCTTTTATATCTTTGTCTACTGCTCTTGCAAGCGAACATACGGTGGAGCGGGCTACCTTTTGTGCTATTTGTGAAATAGCATCAAAATCTCCAGGACTTGCAGCTGCAAATCCTGCTTCTATGATATCAACGCGTAATCTTTCTAACTGAGAAGCTATACGTATCTTCTCTTCAGTGTTCATAGATGCGCCGGGGCTTTGTTCCCCGTCTCTCAATGTCGTATCAAATATCTTTATAATTTCTGTTGTCATAATAAATGCCTTTAAATAAATGCAAACAATAGTGTAATATTGTTAAATTATACCAAAAAAGGTAATAGCATGTTGTTAAAAAATGATAATTAAAGAGATAGAAGCAGGAGAGATGTAGCTTTTTTGTAGAATGTTGTTTTTGTAATATAAGTTTTCATTATCTCTCCTCTTTTTTTGTTGCATTATACACTATTTCTTTTTTTATTGCAAGCAAT
>JAFGVX010000030.1 GCA_016937775.1 Campylobacterales bacterium
AATTTTTAACGTAACCATACCATTTGGATTAATTTCAGGTGTTATATCAAGCAAAATCCCTGCAAATACGGAATCAACAAGCTCTCCTTCTGATGAAGTTGAACCCCCTCCACTGCTTGATGTTGTGCTTGATTTTATCTTATAGAAAAGCTCTTTACCGACACTAATAAGTGCCGGCTGATTATTGAGCGTCATGACTCTTGGGCTTGAGATTGATTTTACATCGCCTTGTGTACCTAAAAATTTTACAATATCAGAAACTTCTGTGCTTCCGGTGGCAATTAAAGCTTGTCCATTGCCATTACCATAGTCTCTAGAAGAATTCCATTCTGTGATACCGCTCCCTATCTCATTTGTAAGACTTGAAATATTATGCCTAACATCTATGAGAGAACTTATAGTTAAATTTTGGAGATTATATATCTGCGACCAATCAATACCGGTTGTGCGACTATTATCAAAACTCACGCCTAATATTCTTACATCTATCATTACTTGCTGTTTGATTTGATCTTTAAGCGTATTGATATATTTAGATACTCTATCTATCTGTTCTGCAGTACCTGTAACGGTAACCATACCTGCTTCAGGATTAATGATTGGAGCAACAGGATTATACTCCCAAATTTGCCCATCGGGAGCAACCCAACTGCTATCAGATGTTTTGGTAAAATGTGTACTATCGTCTGCTGCCCCTATTAGAATCCGTTGCAACTCTTTTTCAACTGTTTTCCAAAATTGAAAATCATCATTACTTTCAATAGTAATACCGGTTTTGGATCCACCTGCTCCACTTTCACCACCTGAAGCCGCTGCATTATTAGAATTTGCAATTGTAACATGTGCATTACTTTTTCCGATTCTTTGCCCTGAAATATAATGGATTCTAAAAGTTTTGGTGATCAAATAAGAGATACTTAGCTTTTTTCCTTCAAGTGTATAATGCAAATCATTATCTTCTAAAACCGTATTTAGAAAACCTCTTAATGTTGTATTCTTCATATTAACATAATAAAGATTTTGATTCATCTTTTTCTTCGCAGCTTCATCTTTAATGACAACACTCAAAGCACATGTATCTGCAATATTTTCAACTACATCACCGATTGTAAGTTTGCTATCAAGCGTAGCACTAAAAAGTTTTCCGTTACACTCACTAGCACCGGCAAAAAGTGTTAGCCCAAAAAATAACACCAATACCGTCACAATACCTTGTTTTTTATTCTTTATCATCTGCTTACCTCGCTTCTATTTTGATAAAACTATCTTTTTTATTTTTTAAAAATAGCTCTTTTGTTCGATCTTCTCTTTTTAAAAGGACACTATTTGATGTAATACTTACCAAAGTGTACCCCTCAACCTCATCATTTAAACCAAACCATTTATTATTGATGAAAGCTCTATTATTCATAATTCCCTTCAGAGCAATTTTTTCAACTTGTTGTTGCACGACAACTCCATCGATATCTACATCTTCTTTGAAAAAAGAATTTTTTGTGCCACTTAAGATATCAATAGTAATACCGACTCGAGGAGAATCTATTTTAAATATTTTCTCATCAATATTTTTTATTTCAACATCTTGCGCATTAGCAAATGCAAACAGGAGAAAACAGACAAATATATACTTTTTCATTAGTGATTTACCCCCCATACGGATACATTGATATCAGCATTAACAAAAGATGAATTAACATCTCTATATATTTTGCTTCCATATATGTCGGTTACCAATCTATTTTGCTCAATGTCATTCATAAATTTCAAAATATCCTTATAATTACCTTGGCAACTCACTTGAATCTCCAAAACATGTCCAAAACTGTTGTTTGAATCGACGAATTTATTTGCGATTGTAAAGATATCGATCCCATTTGATTCGGCACGCTCAGTTATAGAGTCTAAGAAATTCGACCAACTTTTTTTATTGAAAATCATATCCGATAACTTTTTCGTCCCATCATTGATATGTTTGATACGATTTTTATAATTTTCAATACCTATCTCTTTACTTTTAATTTGCTTGTCATACTCTTTAACAAAATGGTCTTTATCTCCGTTTTTGGTAATACCACTAATGTAATTTTGATGCTCTTTGAGACTCTTTTCAACTCTTTTCTTTTGAGCCTCAGCATTTTTATCTGCTTGCTCAGCAATAGGACCAAAACCGTAATAACCGATAAGTGCAACAAAAGCGGCAATACCGATAATCATCATATATCTTTCACGTTCATTCTTTTCACCGAAATATATATCGAGTTTTTCTAAATAATCTTCAATTAGTTTCATTTTAGCTCCACCTTTAGCACCCCGTTATAGTAGCTGCTATTTTCATCTTTTGTGATTGATTCTATATTGATATCTTCTATCTCTTCAAATCTGTTTTTCGCAATATAATCAATAAGCTCGGTTATTTTTTTATCATTTTTACCTACTATGGAGATGTAAAATGCACTCTCATTATTTTCCATAGAACTCACTGAGACATCAAATTGATTTAGATAGTTAGAAAAATTATAGAAGACCTCAGATCGCATCTTATAATTGACTTTTTTATTATAAATTGCATTAAGCGTATTTGCTTTATCATTATAAATGCCTCGTAATCGATCCTCTTCTTTTGTAAGCTTTTCAATTTGTTGCTTCTTTTCACCTAAGATTCTTTTATAATTTTCAACTTCTACTTTAAGGTCATCATCCTTGCTCTCCATAATTGCTGTTTGTGTTTTAGAAATCATAGATGAGAGAAAATAGTACCCGGGATATAAAAGAGCAACACCTAAACCGATAGCCATTGCTATTGTAAATTGACCACTTGGACGTTTAGCAAAAGAAGGAGGTCTTGGAAAGATTGTAAGATTTGGTCTTAAGGAATCATCTTTTAAAAATTCAAGTGCTCGAAGTGCTAAAAGATATTCAAGTTGATCCGTATACCACTCATTACTATCTAAGTCATACTCAAACATAAGATCTTTCGATGCCATTCCTAGATAATTTTCACTATATTGGGATAAACCTGAAATACCTCCAATAACAGAACCTATAAAAATATTATCTACCGCATCAAGTGCGAATGCTCTTTTTGAGTAGATCACAACGTCATTCAGCGCAACAAAAACTTCACTAAAAATCTTCATAAGTATCTGTTGTGAATCTTGCTCTTTAAAATATATTCCATCTTTTATAAGCGTATTTATAAACTCTTTTTTATCAACATTCTCACCTTTTGCCTCACAATACATAATATGTATTTTATCAAGAGAAAATTCTAGACTCTTAGAATAGAGAAAAGTACCGTCTTTGTAGACACTAATAGTGGCATCATTATCCATAAAATATATAAATAAATCCGTTCTACTACGCTGTAATATATCTCTTTCATAAAGAATTTTATATAAAAGAGGAGCCGGAAATATAAGATCGATATATTTTGTATCGCTTATTATCTCTCCATATAGCTCTCTTAATCTCTCAGGCTTAGCAACAAAAACATTAAAAAGCCTCTCCTCACCCTCACTTGAAGACTCCGAGTGATCAATAACGTATTCACTTGCCTGATCTAGTCCCAATTCTTCATATATTTTAGTCTCAATAGCGCTATCAATATCTTCTGAACGAATTGATCGACTTACACCTATCTTAGTAGAAATAAAATCTTTATTACTTAGATAGGATGCTAAAAAATTAGATGTATTGAACGTCGGCTTATTTTGCAGACTCAATTTATTTGATTTTAACAGATAACTGTTTTTTGTGTATGGATTAACAGTCACTATCCTCGAGATGGACTTTCTTGATGAATCTTGTTTTGTGAACATCCTGCACCTTTCCCATGTTTATAAAAAAATTATATATACTTTAATATTAAAACTTTCTTAGAAAAATATAAAAATTTTAATAAATTTATTTTTTTTATTATAATTAATCAAATATATATCCAAAATTTTCTAGATCTTCTCTATTCTTGCTCCAGCCTTTTTTCACTGTAACAAACAACTCTAAATAACATTTTTTGCTAGATAACTTCTCTATAGACTCTCTTGCACTCTTGCCTATTCTCTTAATAGAAGCTCCTCCGCTACCGATAATCATTCTCTTTTGTATGTCCTTCTCGACAATTATTGAAGCGCGAATCCTATCTATATCTTCGAGTTCATCAATCTTTTCTATGACAACATCACTCTCATAGGGTATCTCATCACTAATGTTCTCAAATATAGATTCTCGAATAAACTCTTTATATATGGAGCGTACATACTCTGTCGTTAAAAGTTCAGCATCATAGAGCCAAGGTGAAAGCTCTAAATACTTTACTATCTCATCTAATAACTGTATTTTACCTATGCTCTTTTTTATTGAGACCGGAATTATAGCTTCAAATTTCTCTTGATATTTTTGATACATTGATAATTTTTTAAGCAATACTGCATTACTTACCTGATCAACTTTCGTTAAAAGAATGATATGCTTCACTCTTTTTGACTCTTGCAACTCTAAAAATTTTTCATATTCACGCAAATCATCACTCACCGGAGCCAAAAAAAGCATAAGATCACACTCTCCCATAGCCTTTAAGGCTTCATTGAGCATAAATTGATTTAAAAGTTTCTCTTTTTTATGAATACCGGGAGTATCCACAAATATGATTTGCGTATCATTGTGCGTCACAATCATATACATTCTTTTTCGTGTTGCTTGTGCTTTTTTTGAAACCATTGCCAGTTTCTCACCGACTAAATAGTTTAAAAGTGAACTTTTCCCCGCATTTGGTCTACCCACAACCGCCACAAAACCACATTTCGTGGTTTCTTTAGTAAAACCACATTTCGTGGTTTCTTTATTTTCTTTTGATTTCTCCAAATTATTATCCATTCCTATAATATATAGCGTGTACTGTCTTCATCTTCGATAATAGCGCTGAGCTTCTCATCTACAAGTGACTCATCTACCATTATCTCTTTACCGCTATACATATCGGCTTCAAAATTTATATCCTCTAAAACCTTCTCAACAACGGCATAGAGTCTTCTAGCACCAATATCTTCTGTTTTATCATTCGCACTCATTGCATAAGATGCTATCTTTCTTAATGCCGACTCTTCAAACACCAATCTCACATCTTCTGAACTTAAAAGTGCCTCATACTGTTTAATGAGAGAATTTCTAGGCTCGGTAAGCACCCGATAAAGTGCATCCTCATCTAAACTATCAAGTGCCACCTTAAGCGGAAAACGCCCCTGAAGCTCAGGGATAAGATCGCTCGGTTTAGCCAAATGAAACGCTCCTGCAGCTATAAAAAGTATATGATCGGTTTTAACCACACCTAGTTTTGTATTGACATTAGAGCCTTCAACAATGGGGAGCAAATCTCTTTGAACCCCCTCTTTGCTAGGATCTTGCCTGCTTGTATTTGAAGATGAAACCGCAATCTTATCTATCTCATCGATAAATACAATCCCGCTCTTCTCAACACGCTCTTTGGCAAGTTCCTTGAGCGTTTCCATATCAAAAAGCTGTTCACTTGCTTCTTCTTGAAGAATTCTTTTTGCCTCCTTAACGCTTACCTCTTTCTCTTTATTGTTTTTATTCATACCACCCATCACCTTGATGATAGATTCTTGGAAATTTACCATCTGTGAAGGAAACATATCATCCATATCGTTATTTGTTTGTTGTAATAGAACTTTGATTTTAATACGCATAGCATCAAGGTCGCCCTTTGCTAATCTATCTTGCATTTTTGCAAAAGAGAGTTCATATTCGGCTTTTTTTTGTTCACTTGCCCCCATGGGAAGAGGTGGAATAAGTTTTTCTAATATCTTATTTTCTACATATGCTTCTATTTTATCTTTATTCTTCTCATTTTCTATCTCTCTTGTGATGCGAAGCGATACGATAGCAAGGTCACGTATCATAGATTCTACATCTCTTCCGACAAAACCGACTTCGGTATATTTACTCGCTTCGACCTTCACAAAAGGCATCTGCATCATCTGCGCAAGTCTTCTCGCAATTTCCGTCTTTCCTACGCCTGTACTTCCAATCATAAGAATATTTTTAGGAATAATCTCTTCTTGAATTTCAAGAGGGAGTTTTAACCTTCTATATCTATTTCTGAGTGCAACCGCTATGGTTTTTTTAGCATCTTTTTGTCCTATAACGTATTTATCTAGATACTCGACTATCTCTTTTGGAGTTAAATTATCCAAATTACTCTCCTTATTCAAGTTCCAATATCGATATATTGGTATTTGTGTAGATACAAAGCTCGCCTGCAATTTTAAGCGACTCTTCCACAAGCTCTTTCGGCTTCAATGTCGCATGCTTATGAAGTGCTCTTGCTGCACTTATCGCATAACTACCTCCACTTCCAATTGCAGCTAAAATCCCGTCTTCAGGCTCCACAACATCACCTGTTCCACTGAGAATATAGAGATTATCTCTATCAAGCACTAACATCATCGCCTCAAGCTGTCTGAGTTGCTTATCTTTTCTCCACATCTTTGAAAATGCGATGACGGATTTAAAGAGATCGCCTTTTTTCTCCAAAAGAATACCCTCAAACATATCAAAAAGATTAAAAGCATCCGCGGTACTTCCGGCAAAACCTGCAAGTATTTTTCCCTCATGGAGACTTCTGACTTTTGTTGCATTGGCTTTAAGTACGGTATTGCCGAATGTCACTTGTCCATCGCCACCTATGATTGCTTTACCGTTTGCTCTATAGGCCAAGATGGTTGTTGCTTTAAACATCGTTATACTCCTACGACTTCTACTTTTATACTTGCATGGATACCATGACCCAATTTGATGTCAACTTCGTGTACGCCTGTTGATTTGATTGCTTTATCGAGATGTATATTTTTTTTGTCTATCTTTATATTGTATCGTTCTTTGATTACATTGGCAACATCTCCATTACCAATGGAACCCTGAATACCGATAGGAGCAGAAGGTTTTTCTATGATAATTACATTAGATTCGAGTATCTTTTTCTCGGCTTCCAATCTTGCTATCTCCTCTTGCTCTTCTTTTTGGATTTTTGCTTGCTCACTTTTATATGCTTCAACGACCTCAGGAGTTGCTAGTTTTGCAAATCCTTTTGCGATTAAAAAGTTTTGACCATATCCGTCTTTTACCTCCTTAATCTCTCCTGATTTCCCAAGTGATTTTACATCTTTTATCAATAATACTTTCATATACTTCCTTTTTAAACTATTATTTTATTTTAGCGAATTTTATATGAGTAGTGACTAAAAACTACTTTTAAGGAAAATTAAGCGATAGTAAGCCAAAAAAGGTAGCAGTATGTTTATAGAATTCAAAGAACCGGATTATGATGATTTTATTCCAAAATTAAAAGATATAATCAAAAAATATAATCAAAAAGTGGATGTAATCATCAAAGCCGATTCTAACGACTACAATGAAACACTCAAACCTCTTGAAGAACTTGATGAAGAGCTTTCGCTCTATTTTACTCCTCTTTCACACCTCAATAGTGTATCAAACTCAGACCAAACACAAAAAACATACGAGGAGGCACTACCGATTCTCTCGGAGTTTCACACAAGACTCTCGCACAATAAAGAGCTTTATAAAAAAATTAAATCTATTACGACAAAAAAAGAAGATGAACAAAGAGTAATCAATGAAGCACTCAAAGATTTTGAACTTGCAGGCGTAAACTTGCCAAAAGAGAAAAAGTTGCGACTTGAAGAGATAGATGTGAATCTCAGTAATCTCTCGAATGAATTTTCACAAAACCTGCTTAATGCCACAAATGAATATACACTCATCATTAAAAATGAAAAAGATATAGAAGGTATTCCAAATTCTGCACTTGAGCCCTTAAAGAAAGAATTAGACGGAAAAATCGTTTATGAATTCAATCTTCAAATGCCAAGTTATATCGCCTATATGACTTATGGTTCAAATAGAAATTTAAGGGAAAGGCTCTATAGAGCATATACTTCAAGAGCACCCCAAAATGCACAGATTATCGATAAGATACTTAAACTCAGAGAAGAAGAAGCAAAAATATTAGGTTTTGACAATTATGCCCAATATGCTTTGAGTAAGAGAGATGCAAACTCAACGGATGAGATTGTGGAATTTTTAGAAAAGATGATTGTCACTGCAAAAGAGTATGCGAAAGAGGAATTTGAAGAATTGAGCACATATGCTAAAAAGATTGACAACATAGAGCAGATCGAGAGTTACGATATGGCATATTATGCACAAAAATTACAAGAAGAGAAGTTCGATTTTGATGAGAGAATCACACAAGAGTATTTTGAGCAAAATAGAGTTTTAGAGGGTCTCTTAAGTAGAGTTTCTGCACTTTTTGATATCAAATTCAAAGCACTTGAACTTAAACTATGGCATCCGTGTGTGAAGACATATGATATCTATGAAAATGATGAATTAAGGGCTCGAATATATTTTGACCTTGAAGCAAGAAGTTCAAAAAGGAGTGGCGCATGGATGAATGATTTCGAGACACACTTTTTTGACTCAAAAGAGAACAGAAAGCTTGCCTCTGCATTTATAGTATGTAACTTTGCCACGGCATCCAAAGAGACTCCATCGCTCCTTAGACATGATGATGTTGTAACGCTTTTTCATGAGATGGGACATGCACTACATCATCTATTAAGCAAAAATGCACAAAGACCGCTCTCCGGCATCAATGGTGTAGCTTGGGATGTCGTTGAGTTTCCTTCGCAATTTTTAGAAAACTTTGCGTATCAAAAAGATATACTCAAAAGTATCGGCACCCATTATAAAAGCGGTAAAAAAATTCCTGATCTTCTTGTAGATAAGATTATACAAACAAAGAATTTTCAAGCAGCTTTAGGACTATTAAGACAAATAGAGTTTTCGCTTTTTGATATCAAATTACATCTTCAATATCACAATATCGATCAGACACAAGAACTTCTTGATACGATACGAAAAAAAACTTCTTTTATTACCGTGCCGCGCTACAATAAATTTCAAAACTCTTTTTCGCATATTTTTGCGGGCGGATATGCTGCAGGGTACTATAGCTACAAATGGGCGGAGGTTTTAAGTGCAGATGCATTTATAGAATGTTTAGACGAAGACGGGGCTTTTGATACTTTTAAAGCAAAAGGGTATAAAGAGCATATTTTATCAAAAGGATCGCTTAGAGATATGCGCAAACTCTACAAAGAGTGGTTGAATAAAGAGCCCGATATAGAAAGTCTTGCAAAACTATATGGACTCACGAAGGAGAGGGAATGAAAGAATATCTACCGATTGCGATCATTATCTTTGCTATATTTGCGCTCATATTTTTAGGTGCACTCTATAGCCCTACTTTTGATGAGCAAAAAGGTTTTTTAGAGCTTTTTATGCTTCTTGGGGGACTGCTTTTTATCTTTAGCGTACTCGCAGTTGCCGTGACTCTCGGATTTAGCTCTTTTGCTTTTTTTCTCACTATTTTTTTAGTTGCAGTGATGCTACTTTTCGGTATAGAGGCTGTTTTTTTAATGGGAGGGGCTATCTACATCCTATGGGGACTTATCTTTACAATGCAGCTACTTCTATTTGATCACAATGTTAAAGCATCTAAAGAGTGGTTTCAAAAAAGATACACAAAAAAAAGTTTTGAGATAGAGTTTTTTGCATTTTGCCCGCTTTTAACCCTTGCTTATATCTTATTGGAATATTTACCTGCATTGATCTCCAAAGAAAGTGTACTCTCTTTTTCTCCAAAAAGAATCCAAGAGAAAATGAACAATTTTTTGATAAAATAACTTAACAACAAATTAGGAGTTAACATAATGCAATATATACGCTATGGATTACTTTCTTTAATCATCACTTTGTTTTTTGCAGGCTGCAATACAAAAGCACCGATTACGGGAAGAAGCCAAATGATTATGATCTCACCGCAACAAGAACTTGCGCTTGGAATGCAAAGCGCCAAAGAAGTACTTAAAAAATCAAAATTAAGCAAAAACAGAAACTATATCAATAGAGTCAACAGGGTCGGAAAAAAGATAGCAGCTGCATCCGGACAAAATTATAAATGGAAATTCTATGTTATCGATGATGCTAAGACGGCAAACGCTTTTGTGCTACCCGGCGGTCAAGTATTTTTCTACACAGGTATCTTAAAATATATGTCCAATGACGATGAGATTGCAGCCGTCATGGCACATGAAGTAGGTCATGCTCTTGCTCGTCATGCCGCTGAGCGAATAAGCACACAACAACTTGCATCATTAGGTGGACAAATACTCCAAATCGGTCTTGGCGCTAACGGTGTAAGCACCGGTGACACTGCCATAATGCAAGCTTTTGGGATTGCGAGTCAGCTTGGTGTTATATTACCTTACTCTAGAACACAAGAGTATGAAGCAGATCATATAGGATTAGTTTTAGCAGCAAGAGCAGGATACAATCCAAACGGTGCGCTCACCTTTTGGAGTAAGTTTATGAAAAATAATTCTTCAAGATCTCCTGAGTACTTTTCAACACATCCTAACCCGCAAAATCGTATAGCAAGACTTAAATCGCTTATGCCCGAAGTAATGCCAATCTATGAGAAAAACAGAAGAAGATAAGAGAATTTCTCTTATCGCTTTCTATTTGGTTGTTTTTTACCCTCGATGATAAATCTAAGAGCATTTAGTCTTATAAACCCTTCTGCATCGGCTTGATTATAAACATTGTCTTCTTCAAAAGTAGAATGTGCTTCGCTATAGAGGGAATTATTTGATTTTCTTCCAACTACCATTACGCTACCCTTATAAAGCTTGACTCTCACTTCCCCATTTGCATGCTCTTGCGTTGCATCAATTGCTGCTTGTAATGCTTTTCTCTCAGGAGACCACCAATAACCTGTATAGATAAGCTTTGCATATCTTGGCATAAGCTCATCTTTTAAGTGTGCTTCTTCTCTATCAAGCGTAATTGATTCAATTGCTCTATGAGCTTTTAGCATGATAGTACCGCCTGGAGTTTCATAACACCCTCTAGCTTTCATACCAACATATCTATTTTCCACGATGTCGAGTCGCCCTATACCATGCTTATTGCCATAATCATTTAAAGTTTTAAGTAGTGTTGCTGGGCTCATTACCTCGCCATTTATAGATATTGGATCACCTTTTTCATAACCGATAGTAATATATTCTGCCTCATCAGGAGCGTTTTCTGGACTTGTTGTCCATAGCCACATATTCTCTTCTGGCTCATTGTTAGGATTTTCCAAATGAAGTCCCTCATACGAAATATGAAGTAAATTTGCATCCATAGAATATGGACTAACTGCTGGATTTCCATTTTCATCTAAATGTTTTTGTGCTATCTCTATGCCATTCTTTTTTGCATAAGCGATAAGCTTTTCTCTTGAATTTAGATCCCACTCTCTCCATGGTGCAATAACAGTAATATCAGGGTTTAACGCTAGATAACCAAGCTCAAATCTAACTTGATCATTTCCTTTTCCAGTAGCTCCATGGCTTACTGCATCAGCTCCTACTTGTTTGGCAATTTCAATCTGTTTTTTTGCTATAAGTGGTCGTGCAATTGAAGTTCCAAGAAGATACTCTCCTTCATAAATAGCATTTGCTCTAAACATAGGAAAAACAAAATCTTTTACAAACTCTTCTTTTAGGTCAAGTATAAAAATATTTTCTGGTTTTATACCAAGTTTTATAGCTTTAGCTCTTGCTGGCTCTACCTCTTCGCCCTGCCCTAAATCTGCGGTAAAAGTAACAACTTCACAGTTGTATTCATCTTGAAGCCATTTTAGAATTATACTCGTATCAAGCCCACCACTATAAGCCAATACTGCTTTTTTTATAGATTTTTTTGCCATTTATGACACCTTTTTATCGTAAATTAATTGAGATATTTTAGCATAGTGTTGATTAAAAGGGTGCTCAAAATTTAGCCTAATTGCTTTTAGGATATAATATTGAAAATCCTAAATGGAGTCCCATGAAACTTGGTGTAAATATAGATCATATAGCGGTACTTAGAGAAGCAAGAAAGATAAATGATCCAAATCCTCTTGATGCACTTCTTATATGCAAACTTGCTGGTGCAGATCAGATAACTATACATCTAAGAGAAGATAGACGACATATCCAAGATACAGATGCTGCTGACATCATCAGGCTCTCATCAATTCCGGTAAATCTAGAATGTGCTATATCACCAGAAATTATTGATATAGTTTGCTCTTTAAAGCCTCATCGTGCAACTATTGTCCCAGAAAAAAGAGCTGAAGTTACAACAGAGGGTGGATTAGCACTCGAAGAAAACTTCAATGCCATGAAAGAGGCTATTTTAAAACTACAAGAAAATGATATAGAAGTTTCTCTTTTTATAGATCCTAGCATGAAAAGCGTTGAACTATCTAAGGATTTAGGCGTAGAGTGGGTGGAGTTTCACACTGGTCACTACGCAAACATATATGCTATGCTATATGGTGATTTGGCAAATTCTCATCACTGCATAAAAGAGTTGGATTTATCAAGAGTTGAACTTGAAAAAATGCTTTCAGATGAACTTGAAAATCTAAAAGCAGTAGCCAAATTAGCCTCATCCATGGAATTAAAAATTGCAGCTGGACATGGACTGAATTATAACAATGTAAAACATATTGCACAAATCGATGAAATAGAAGAATTAAATATAGGTCAAAGCATCATTGCAAGATCTGTTTTTACAGGTTTACATAAAGCCATAACAGACATGATGGAGTGTATAAAATAAACAATGAAAAAAGTTGCCATAAGCGTAGGTGATTTGAATGGCATAGGCATTGAGCTTATACTAAAAAATCATGATATTATCTCTAAGATAGTTAATCCTGTTTATATTATAGATGAGGACATGCTTGAACAAGCATGCAGATTACTCAACATAGATAAACCATCAAACTTTGATACCATATCTCCCGAATCTAAATCATTTAGTGTACAAGCCGGAGAAATAACAAAAGAGAGTGGTGCTTACAGTTTTGCTTCATTTGAAAAAGCTGTGTGGTTAGCTCAAAATAATGAAGTGAATGCTATATGCACCCTACCCATACATAAAAAGGCTTGGGAGCTAGCGGGGATACCATACAAAGGGCATACTGATGCATTGAGAGATTTTTGCCAAATGGATGCCATTATGATGCTTGGATGCCCTGCTCTTTTCGTAGCTCTTTTTACAGAACATATACCGCTAAAAGATGTTCCAAGTTACTTAACTTTTGAGAGACTAAATAAATTTTTGCTAGATTTTTACTACTGCGTAAAACCTCTTGAGAAAGTTGGTGTACTTGGTCTAAATCCACACGCTGGAGATGGTGGAGTTTTGGGCAATGAAGAAGAAATTATCACAAATTCATTAAATTATGTCAATAATAAAATTGGTAAAAATATTTATAATCCTACACCACTAGTTCCAGATATCGCTTTTTCTCCCAATGTTAGAAAAGAGTATAAACACCTTGTTGCTATGTATCACGATCAAGGACTTGCTCCACTAAAGGCACTCTATTTTGATGAGAGTATAAATGTATCTCTCAATCTACCATTTATTAGAACATCAGTAGATCATGGAACCGCATTTGACAAAGCATATAAAAATGCTATTATAAGCTCCCAAAGTTATATAAATGCCATAAGATATATAAAAGAAAGTTAAAAAAATAAATCTATACAGGATGACGAATTACAGTCATTGCGATGAGCAAAACGAAGAAGCAATCCATATACTCTTTTGATAGATTGTCCTCGGGCTTCGCCCTGCGAGATTCCGCTATGCTTCATGCCACGAAGTCTAAACGGACTTCTCGCAATGACGACAATTCTAAAACAATCCC
>JAFGVX010000031.1 GCA_016937775.1 Campylobacterales bacterium
GTTGCTTGTTTATCGTGTAGCATGAGTTATCCTTGCCGTGACAATTGTTATTTTACTATTTTACCACAGAAATTATAATAATATTATAGTATCTTGAAATTTTACATCTAAATTAAAAATGTAATTTTACATATTTTTTAAGGCAATTAAACCTTAATACCTATTTTTTAAGTGAACGATAATAAATCGAAAAAAAGAGATAAAATGGCTGGAAGAAAATCAAAATGCAGTGCGAGCAACAAAACCATCTGGGTGTTTGCTCAAAGAAGAATAGATGGCGAGCAATTCACCTCTCAATCGAAACCTGACTCTTACTAAAACTTCTATGTTTATTGTTTGATGCTTTAACCTTCTGCTCTTTGAAGCTTGCTATTGTTTTTTGTGATACCATAGGACGATAGGTTAACTTTGAACGATTATACTCGGAGATATTTTTAGATGCTGTCTTTGATTGGTACTCTTTTTTGTCCATAGAAGTAATACCTCTTTGTTTTTCTTTGGTATATATAACATTGTGCTCTTCTGAATGATGGATCACAACAGAGGGATCATTTTTTGAAGGTAACTTCGTATCTTTAAAGAGTGGTTCTTTTGTATTGATCATTTTATTTAGATATTGATTACCTATATTCCGGCTATATAAGGATAGACCATTTTTATCATACCCTCCGCCAATATCTGAATGGCATCCGGGAAGTGAAAGTTGTGTTTGATGTTTTCCTTCAGCTATCTCAGAAAGAGGAAACAAGTTACGATATTCATCCTTGGCATTGATTTGTAAGGCAGAAACAGTTGAGTTGGAGAGAGAGAAGTTCTCTTTCATGTAGGTAGTGACGGGATCATAAAGTAGTACAGCTTGGGGTACTTGTCCCGGAGAGATTAGATAGTCGCCGGTTAACTCTTTCTTGCCATCTTTCCACACTCTATTTGTAGTATCCTTAATGCCCCTCTCATGAACCATCTGATTCAGCAAGGTAGCCACTCCGGCTCCTCTACTAAAACCTACCTCTACGATAGAGATATTGGCATCAGGGTCTTTGCTCTTCCAGATGTTTGCTTGTTTGGAAAAGTTTTGATAGAGCTTTTCTACTCTCTGCTCATGTGTTAAGGAGAATGCAGCATCTATTTTAGCCCTTGCTTTATCTAACAGATTACTTTCCCCCTCATAGGTGCCTACGCCTTCAATATAATCAAAGAATATATGCGGGTTTTTATTTGTATCTTCTAATTCTTTCCTCAACACGGCAACATTAGTATATCTGCTGGGATCCTTCATATCATTTTCGGTACCATCTGCTAAAGCTATAAAGAGATAATCGTGCTTATTTTGTTCATCAAAGATCTTTGGAACTTCAAATGACTTAAAAGCGTTGATACTTTTATCATAAACATCCCAATCATCTTGAGTGGGAGAGTGGTAGGAGACACTACTTTTAGAGAGCATATTTCCCATTATTAAAACTCTTTAGTAAAGACTTTTTCGTGGTAGCGAACGGATTTTATATTATTTGTTCCGGGAATTAAGGTATCTAGATCTACAAGAGTATAGATATTAAGTGTTCTATCTATAATCTCCAAGATGATACCGGGGTCTCCATCTAAAGGCTCCTCCCAAATAATCCTATCTTCTAGCTCCTTTGGATAAGGGATGCTTTTGTCAGGGAAGATGTCATTAAAATCAAAGGTATATTCAATCGGTTCATCGTTTAGATCATGCCAAGAGAGACGAACAGGTCCGGCAAAGATAGGATAAGCTAGCATGGTTGCCCTCATATTCTCTTCATCACCGGGCTTTTTACTCGGCGCTACATCTCTTGGTTCATCGTCAGACTCTTTTGTGTGACTCCCTGTGAAAGTATTGCTGTATCTAAGATATGCATCGCTTGCATCATAGATACGCAAGCCCAAATCGTGACTTCCTCCAAACCTAATAACATGCTCTTGTTCCATTACCTTAACTCCTAAAGTATCTAAACTCACTATCATTTATAATATTGCAATAATCATATCTTTTACTTAATTAAAACATCATGAGGGGAGCGAGGATTTAATGAGAGAAAAGTTAATATTTTATAGGTAATATATCAATTTTTAAAGATATGTTGTTTTTATTTATAAAATTTTATGTCAGAAGTAAAACTTGATGATACTATCAAAATATTTAAATAATTATTGATAATTTAAGTCCATTGTGATTCTGAAAACACTATAATTTTTTACATTTTATCAAACACATTGATAAGGAGAAAATATGAAAAAAACATTATTTGCGATACTACTTCTAGCGATAGGTCTAAGTGGATGCGGTGAAGAGAAAACCAAAACAAAAGAGTATTATATGTAGCCTGAAAATGCACAGGAGCTTGAAGCAAAAGTGAAAGAGTGCAAAAATGATCCCAAAGGAGTTGGTCAAACTCCAAATTGTATTAACGCAATAGAAGCTTCTATTTCAAAAGCTATGAAAGCAAAAGACACTACAGATTATAGCAAATGGTAATTGAGGAGAATAATAAAAATGAAAAAAACACTATTTATAACATTGCTTCTAGCGATAGGTCTAGGTGGATGCGGAGAGAAAACAAAAACAAAAGAGTATTATATGCAGCCCGAAAATGCACAAGAGCTTGAGGCAAAAGTCAAAGAGTGCAAAAATGATCCTGGAGGAGTTGGTCAAGCTCCAAATTGTATTAACGCAATAGAAGCTATGGTTTCAAAGAGTATGAAAACAAAAGATAATTCAAGCATATTTGATTAAAAAAGGTAAAAGATGCAACTATTTCAAGACCTTGGTAAAAGTCTCGACAATATTTTTCAGCTCATAGAAAATGCCGGCAGTTCTGATATGGTTGATTGGTTAGCAGGCATACTAAGTTCTTAGATTGCTGTTGATTCTTCTTTAGAATATCATAATTTTATCTTTTTAACTAAATTTTCGATACAATCACGCAATATTATACAAAGGATATTCGTGAAAGTTACAACAAAAAGAATCGATGATGCCAATGTATCCATGAAAACAAAGATTTCAAAAGAGATACTTGAGCAAGAGATCGATAAATTAGCCAAAGAAGCTGCCAAGAGTATGAAAGTTTCTGGGTTTAGAAAAGGAAAAGTTCCTGCCCATGTTGTTAAAAAAATGCATGGTGAAAAACTCGAACAAGATGCACAAAGTGAAGCAGTTAGGGCAATGCTTGATGAAGGAAGTAAAAGTGCGAAGATTGACCCAAAAGATGTGATAGGGCAACCATTTTTCAAAAAATTTGAAAACAGTGACGAGGGTATCGATGTAGAGCTTGAAGTCTCACTAAGACCAACGATAATTATCGAGGGATATCAAGAAGTTATACCGACATTTAAAAAACCAAGTGTAAGTAAAAAAGAGATTGACGAGAGACTTGAAGGGCTTGCGACTGCACAAGCACCGCTTGAAGCAATCAAAACAAAAAGAGGTATCAAAGATGGCGATAGTGTGATTATCGATTTTGAAGGTAAGATAGAGGGTGTTCCTTTTGATGGGGGTAAAGCTGAGAAGTTTAGCCTCAAGATAGGTTCAAAACAGTTTATCCCTGGTTTTGAAGAGCAGCTCATCGGCATGAAAGCAGGAGAAGAGAAGACGATTAATGTTACCTTTCCAAAAGAGTACGGAGCAGAGAATCTTGCAGGCAAAGAGACTACATTTGATGTAAAACTTCATGAGATTCAACAAAAAGCACAAGTTGCTATCGATGATGATTTCGCAAAAAAACTACTCCATGATGAAAAAGATGCAACAGTAGAGACACTCAAAGAGAAGATAAAAGAGCAGATGGAAAAAGAGAAACTCTCAAAACTCTACCAAGAAGAGCTCAAATCAAAAACTATCGAAGCACTCGTTGGCAAATTTGATTTTGCTTTACCAAACAATATCGTCGAGCAAGAGATAGATGCAAAAGTAAATCAAAAAGCAAGTCAGATGAGTAAAGAAGAGCTCGAGTCTTATAAGAAAGATGTTAAAAAAGTAGAAAAGCTCAGAGAAGAGCTCAGACAAGATGCGATTGATAGCGTTAAGGCAACATTCATAGTAGATGAACTTGCAAAAAAAGAGGGCATCAAAGTAAATGATCAAGAAGTGTCTCAAACGATCTATTATGAGGCGATGATGTCAGGGCAAGATCCACAACAGACTATCGAGTATTATCAAAAAAATAATCTTTTGCCTGCTATTAAAATGGGAATCATCGAAGATAAACTCTTTGCGAAACTTTTAGGCATTGACAATTAATTGTCATCAAGATATAGTTAATTATTTAAAAAGAGGTTGAAATGTCATACATCCCTTATGTGATAGAACAGACAAGTAAAGGCGAGAGAAGTTACGATATCTACTCAAGACTTCTCAAAGATAGGATTGTCATGCTCAGTGGTGAGGTCAATGATCAAGTTGCCTCATCGATAGTAGCGCAACTTCTATTTCTTGAAGCACAAGACCCGGATAAGGATATCTATTTTTATATCAATTCACCGGGTGGTGTTGTAACAAGTGGTTTTTCTATGTATGATACGATGAACTATATCAAGCCCGATATCGCCACCATATGTATAGGGCAGGCAGCTTCTATGGGTGCATTTTTACTTGCAGCGGGTACAAAAGGTAAGCGTTATGCGCTTCCACACTCAAGGATTATGATCCATCAGCCCTCAGGTGGCGCACAAGGACAGTCAACAGATATCCAGATACAAGCAAAAGAGATACAAAGATTAAAAGACTCACTCAATAAGATTATGGCAAAAAAAACAGGGAAAACTCTAAAGCAAATAGAGAAAGATACCGATAGAGATAATTTTATGTCAGCAGAAGAAGCTGTGAAATACGGCTTAATCGATAAGGTTTTAACGCAAAGTTTGTAAGATTATGGTTAGAGAAATTGTAATATACCCCGATAAACGTCTTAAAGAAGTTTCACAAAATGTGGAGTGTTTTGAGGAAGAGTTGCATACGCTTTTAGATGATATGTATGAGACGATGATTGCCAAGAACGGCGTAGGGCTTGCTGCTGTGCAAGTGGGCATTCATGTAAGAGCACTTATTATCAATATTCCCGTTGAAATAGAGGGCGAAACGCTTCAGATCAAAGAGAATACACTTGAGATGATTAATCCGGTTCTCATAGAAAAGGACGGAGAAAGAGAGTTTCAAGAGGGTTGTTTGAGTGTTCCGGGTATCTATGAGGATGTGACTCGTTGCGAATATGTGAAAGTAGAGTATCAAGATAGGTTCGGCGAGAAACAGACAATTGAAGATGATGACTTTTTGGCTATAGCCATGCAGCATGAGATGGATCATCTTGACGGTAAAGTTTTTGTGGAGAAGCTTTCTTATATCAAACGCAAGAAGTTTGAAAAAGAGTGGAAAAAATTGCATCCGTAATTATTTATACTTTCTATTGATATTTCGTTATAATCCATTACTAAGATCAAAGGATGCTCCATGGAAAAAAGTAAATTGAGCACTATCATTTTTGCAGTTTTGATAGCAGGCGGGATAGCACTAGCGGGGTATTTTATAGGGCAAACTATGTACAATGCAAAAGTTGCCATCAATACGGCGACCGTTAAAGGGCTTGCCGAGAGAGTTGTCGAATCAGACAGAGCAGATTGGATGATACTCTATGCTGTAGATAGCACGGAGAAAGAAGACATTCCTACACTGTATGCACAAGCAGAAAAAAATCAAAAAACTATTATAGATCTACTTCTAAAAAACGGTATAAAAGATGAAGAGATTACCGTAGGGACTATTGATTATGATCATGCTGTTTATAGAGATGAAAATCAAAAAATTGTTGACGAGCAATATAGATTAAGAGGAGATATAAAAGTATCTACTCAAAATATTCATCTCATAGCTAGTCTACGCCAAAAGGTCAATAAGCTACTCACTGAGGGCATAAATATTTCGAGCACCAATCCTACATATCGTTTTACAAAATTGAATGACATCAAACCTGAAATGCTTGAGATAGCAACTAAAAATGCTAGAATTGCCGCCAATGAATTTGCAAAAAATGCGGGCACAAGTGTAGGAAGAATTTATAGCGCGCAACAAGGCAATTTTTCTATACAAGATTTTGGACAAGATTATGGTGATACACAAGAGATAAAAAAGGTTGTTAGGGTTATTACTACGATTACATTTTATCTTAAAGATTAGTAGAGACATCTCTTTTCGAAAAATATGACGATAGTCTAGGTTTGGATAGTCTCATATTTCCCCTCGTGGGAAAATATGGCAATAGTGCAAGTGTGGATAGTGTCACATTTCCCCTTGCGGGAAAATATGACAATATGACATATTTTTAGCTTTCGTTTTTTTTCTGTGCGATAATGCTTGCATGGGAAAAGTAGAACAGATAAAAGAAGAAAAACCAAAAGAGGATGCCATCCTCAATAAACTTACTTGCGCAACGCTTGAAGGTGCCAATGCAAAAGTGATTGATGTGGAAGCGACTTTCACAAAAGGCTTGCCGGGATTCACCGTCGTTGGGCTTGCAAGTAGTGATATACAAGAGTCAAAAGACAGAGTAAAATCAGCGCTTTTGACCAATGAATTTCATTTTCCGCCTCTTAAAATCACCATCAATCTTGGACCAAGTGATCTCAAAAAGAGCGGCACACACTTTGATCTCTCGCTCGCACTCCTCATCGCATCCAATAAAACCAAGATAGAACAAGAGGGGCTCTATGTGTTTGGTGAGCTTGGATTGGACGGCAGGGTAAAAAGCAGCTCCATGCTCTTCCCTATTATTCTTTCACTCAAAGAGCAAGGATTTATCAAAAAAGCGATCGTACCAAAAGAGGCGATGGAGTATCTTGTCTATATATCGGGGGTAGACTTTATCCCCGTCGAAAGTCTACTTGATGCACTTCGAGCGATCAAAGGAGATATAAAACCTCAAGAGATAGAGAACTTCTCTTATGATGCCAAAGTGCTCAAAGTCGCTGAAGATGCGTACTATTATAATAGTGATTTTAAGAGCGATTTCTTAGATATTAAGGGGCAAAAAATCGCAAAACGCGCCGCACTTATCGCAGCAGCAGGGATGCATAATTTTTTGATGCAAGGAAACCCGGGATGCGGTAAGAGCATGATCGCAAAACGGATTATCGACATATTGCCACCTTTGGATGAAAAAGAGATACTTTCTATCGCAAAGCATCAGTTTTTAGACGGCATTTTGCCCGATTTTGCTGCGAAAAGACCCATGCGCTCCCCACACCATACGGCAACGATAGCTTCTATTTTTGGTGGTGGTTCAGTATCGGCTCGCATCGGCGAGGTAGCCCTTGCGCATAAAGGCATCCTCTTTTTTGATGAGCTACCTCACTTCTCAAAACAGACTCTAGAAGCTCTTAGAGAACCACTCCAAGACAAAAAAGTACATATCGCAAGGGTAAACTCGAAGGTCGCTTATGAATCAGATATCATGTTTATAGCTGCTATGAATCCATGCCCTTGCGGCAACTTGCTTTCCAAAAGTAAACCGTGTAGATGTAATGAGAGTGAGATAAAACGCTATACAAATAGACTCAGTGATCCTTTTTTGGATCGTATTGATATCTTTGTGACGATGCAAGAGGTAAGTAAAGATGATAGCGCCGATGTCTCTTCAGATCAGATGTTAAAAAGTGTTTTGCAGGCTTTCGCTAATCAAAAAATGAGAAATCAAGAGCGACTCAATGGCAAGCTCAACGAAGAGGAGATTGAGCGATTTTGTCTGTTGAGTACAGAAGCACAAGCGATATTGGAGAGTGCCATAGCAAAGTTTGCACTCACGCATAGAAGCATAGCAAGCATCAAAAAGGTTGCAAGAACGATTGCTGATCTTGAAGGAGCAAAAGATATCGAAAAACAGCACCTTTTAGAAGCATTGAGCTATCGCAGAAGGAAGTAAAATATTCTAAAAATTTCCTTTTTTATTTCCAAATATCTCTTCATAGCATTATCAAAGGAGATGGAGTTTAAAATTACAAACATAAACTCTTGCTATTTTTGTCCATAGTCATTTTAGTCACAATTTAACAAGAGCCTATTCTGCCCCAATTTCCGTTTGAATAGCATTTTAACATAGAACCACCTGAACAAACTTGTGCCCCGGGACTATATTGTTGACCATTAAACCAACATATACCACGCTCCGCATTGGTAGATGTGTTTTCATTTTCAGAAGATTCGACGATTGGAGATGTTTTTTTATTTGGGTCTATCTCTCCGACTTGAGTTATTTCATCTTTTTTTTCAGACATAATATATCCTTTATTTAATTGAATGATTATACTCCATCTCATAAATATTATATATTTTTAAAATTAAATTATAGATATGCTAACAATAGAGCATTACAAATCCAAATTTTTTGTTTTTTTGCAGAAAAGATAAAATATGAGAAAAGATGCAAACACGCATGAAAACATCACAAATGCCATGATAAGCGGCGAGCTTGAGTGCAGAGCGCCCGTTCCCATAGAGACGAGTCCCGCGATGAGAAATTGTATACTCCCCATAAAGGCAGAGGCTTCTCCTGCGTGTGTACTAAAGTGTGCCATGCCGAGCGCTGTCATATTTGGCATCAAAATTCCCGTAAGGGCGATAGTTAAAAATAGAGGTATCGCAACGGCATACAATTCCCCGCTCATCCATGATTGTAGTATCAAAAGCAGCGCAAAAATAACTTGTGCCACTATAGCAATAGTGATAATCTTAAGCGGTGAAGCGATCTTTAAAAGTTGTGTATTAATTTGGGCAAAAAGGATGAAGCCAAGAGCGTTGATGCCAAACACCCATCCAAAGTGATCAGTCGCGATGCCAAAGTGCTCGATAAATACAAACGGCGAGCTTGCAATATAGGCAAACATACTTGACATCGTAAGTCCTCCGGAGAGTGTATAGCCTAAGAAGCGTCTATTTTTAAACAGTGCACCATAGCGTGAAAAAACAGAAGAAAATGTGAGTTGCAGTTTTAAATCAGGCTCTGTAGTCTCAACCAAACTTCTATAAATTAGTAGAAGTGCCAATGCTCCAAAAACTGCTAATATGCCAAAGATTGCATCCCACCCGTAAAATGCGACAAGATGCCCTCCAGCAATGGGTGCTAGCATAGGGGCTACTCCCATGACCAGCATAATGGTCGAGTAGACGCCTGCCGCTTCGCGTGCGCTATAGAGGTCGCTGACTATGGCTCTGCCGACAACCATTCCCGCGCTTGCGCCGAGTGCTTGAAAAAATCGAAGCACGATGAGCTGATTGATTGAAGCGGAAAAAATGCATAGTATAGAGGCTACAACATAGATGCTCAAACCGATATAAAGTACAGGTTTGCGTCCGTAACGATCCGACAAAGGTCCATAGGCGAGTTGACCAAACGCAAGTGCGACAAAAAAAGAGGAGAGTGTTAGTTGTACATGACGAGCATCTGTTGCAAAAACTTTTTCTAAGGAAGTAAATGCAGGCAGATACATATCAATCGAGAGTGGACCTAGTGCAGCAAGTGTTCCTAAGATGAAAATAAGAATTTTTTTTGAAATGATTGGCGTGGTTGATTTGTGCATAAAAGTCCGTCACATAAGTTTGTCGATTATAACCCTTCGCGCCTTATGATGAGGTAAAGAATCATTCAAGTACAATTTTCAAAGCAAAGTAAATATTGTCTACTCTTCTTTTTCTTTATACAAAGAGTCTTCAAACAGAAATTGATGCTCTTTAGGAAGTGCCTTAAAAACAATGTAAGCTAAATCTCGTATCTCCCAAAGAGCTGCTTTGTTGGTGCGAAGAGAGAGGAAATTTTGTAAGCTTCTTGCATTGATGCTCCAAGTAAGTTCACTCTTGTAGCTCTCCGGTAGTGCATATTTGGCTATATCGTTACTGATTCCACTTTGAAGAAGTTTTTGTAGGGCATCAAGTGCATTTTTTGAAGCATTATCAACTGCTTCATTGCCTGTAAATACAAGATATTTTTCATAATCGATTGCTTCAGATTCTTTGAGCTCTTTGAGAGTGTAGCGCGTACTTTTGACACTGAGACTTGCCATGCGGTGACGTGCAAGTTCTTGCAAAAGAGCTCTACTGATGCCTTGAATATAGAAGTTATAATGTAAATGTTCAAGCGTGGAAGCGTGTTTAAATTTATTACCGACTCTATCGATGAGCGCCACATCTTTTTCTCCGCCGTCATCACTTTTATCAAAACTTTGCCAACATGTTCTTATCGCATGAGAGCAGACATTGAGTGGAGTAAAATGCAGAAGTGTTACTTTCATTGGCGCCCCTTTGGCTCTAATTTGATATAATTATACCCAACAAATTTTTAAGGGCACCAATGAAAGCAACGCAGAGATTTTTTCCTTTTAACGATGATTTTAGAGACCCCTTTTCTCGAGATAGAGATAGAGTATTACACTCAAGCTCTTTTAGGAGATTGGAGTATAAGACGCAAGTATTTTTAAATCATGAAGGAGATTATTTTAGGACGAGATTGACGCATTCGCTTGAAGTAAGTCAGATCGCAAGAACACTTTCTCGTGAGCTCGGACTTAATGAGACGCTTTGTGAAGCTATTGCACTTTCACATGATCTTGGTCACACTCCTTTTGGGCATGCCGGAGGTGATGAGCTTGATAGATTGCTCAAACAAGATGGGTTTGAGAATGGATTTGATCATAATTTTCAATCTTTTAGAGTTTTGAGTAAATTGGAAAAACGCTATCAAGATTTTGATGGACTCAATCTTACTTTTGCGACACTTGAGGGAGTTTTAAAGCACTCTTATCCTTACAAAAAGAGCTTCTTGATGCATCTTGATGATGATTTTAATCTTAACAGGCATCCTTCTATCGAAGCGATGATCGTTGATAGAGCTGATGAGATAGCCTATATCAGTCATGATATTGATGATGGAGTCAAATACAGTCTTGTAGATTTCGACGGTCTGCTTCAGGAGTCGCTTGCTAAAAGGATTCTCAAAAGAGTAGAAAAAGAGGGATTGGGGCGCCAAGATACACTTTTTCGCCACCGATTTGTTGCAAATCTCATCACTTTGCTTATAGAGCAGTTCATTATATTTTCTAAAAAGAATATAGACAAATATCTCAGCGATACGCCGCTTTGTGCTACCATAGATTCAAGTGAATCTTTATCGATAGGGTTTGATGAAGAGATAGAAAAAGAGATTAAGGTACTTAAAAAATTTCTATTTGAAAATCTCTATAGACATCAAAAGATTGCTACAAAGATGTATTCAGGGAGAGAGTGTATTAGATCACTTTATAGAGCATTTAATGCAGATGAATATCTTTTACCGAAACGCCATAGGACGCTTTTGGAAAAGAGGGCAAAACATAGAGTGATAACCGATTATATTGCGTCAATGACGGATAGGTATGCTATAAAAACATATAAAGAGATATATGGATTTTAATTATAGAGTGATATCTAATAAATTTAGGGTATAATTCGCGAAATAATATATAGGAATATAGAATGCAAAAAATCAAAAATATTGCCGTGATTGCACACGTCGACCACGGGAAAACCACTTTAGTGGATCAACTTTTGCAACAAAGCGGGACATTTGCCGCTCACCAAGAGTTTAGTGACAGGGTCATGGATAGTAATGATATCGAAAAAGAGAGAGGTATTACGATTCTCTCTAAAAATACAGCTATTATTTATGGTGACCATAAAATCAACATCATAGACACCCCGGGCCATGCCGATTTTGGTGGTGAAGTTGAGCGTGTACTCAGAATGGTTGATGGTGTTTTGCTTCTTGTTGATGCACAAGAGGGTGTTATGCCACA
>JAFGVX010000032.1 GCA_016937775.1 Campylobacterales bacterium
CCACTTATCATCGGCAATTTTTGTCGGCTTAGCACAAATGCACTCGGTGCTTTTATCTTCAATGCTGTTTTCCACGCCTCAACATTTTCATTGGCATCTGCAGGACGCCATACATAAAAGTTCGGCAATGCCCTAAATTGACTGAGTTGCTCTATAGGCTCATGGGTTGGACCATCTTCACCTACACCGATGCTATCATGCGTCCAAATAAAGAAATTTTGGATGCCACTAAGTGCTGCTATCCTAGCACTTGGTTTCATATAATCACTAAAGACAAAGAAGGTCGCGCTAAATGGAATGATTGTTCCATAAAGCGCCATCGCATTTGTGATGGCCGCCATAGAATGTTCTCGAATCCCAAAATGGATATTGCGTCCTTTGGGAAAATCACCCATATCTTTGAGTTCACTCTTATTTGAAGGTGCAAGGTCTGCTGAACCTCCTATGAAACTTGGAATTACTTTAGCTATGGCATTGATGATTTTTCCGTTGCTATCTCGTGTCGCAACTGCCGTTTCACCACTAAAATCAGGGTAAATTACGGTATCCGTATTTGGCTCTAACAATCTTTTTAATGCCTCGTTTTGCTCTAAAAGTGGTGCTTCGTTTTTGAGGTGTTCCCACTCTTTTTCAAACATCTCTCCACGCTCAAGCGCACATCTAAATCGCAGTAAAACATCTTCGGGAATCTCGAATGTTCCCTCACTATCAAAGCCTGCCTTAGCTTTAGAAGCTTTTATTACATCAGCTCCGAGCGGTGCGCCGTGTGTTTCATGGCTTCCCTCGAGTCCTTCTGCGCCTCGACCGATGATAGTATTTGCTATAATGATAGTCGGCTTCTCAGAGCTTTTTGCCGCAATTAATGCTTTGTCTATCTCACCACAGCAATGTCCATTGATACTAATCGTATTCCAATTTTGTGCTTGAAATCTCTCAACCACATTTTCACTCCACGCGATACTTGTATCTCCTTCTATTGTGATGGAATTACTATCATAGATCAAAATCAAATCTTTAAGTCCTAGATGCCCCGCAAGTGCACACGCCTCATAGCTGATTCCCTCTTGCAAATCACCATCTCCACACAGACAATAAACCTTATGATCGATGAGTTTACATGTCTCGCTATTGACTTGCTCTGCGCTGTAGGCTGCTGCCATTGCAAAACCTACCGCATTTGCAATCCCCTGCCCTAAAGGTCCTGTTGTGATCTCAATACCCGGAGTATGTCCATACTCGGGATGTCCCGGAGTTTTACTATCAAGTTGTCTAAAATTTTTCAAATCTTCAAGACTCACATCATAACCCCATAGATGCAACAGTGAATAGATAAGTGCAGATGCGTGTCCTCCGGAAAATACTATTCTATCACGATTGAGCCACTTTGGATTTGTAGGATTGTGGCGAAGATGCTCACTCAATGTTATGGCAATATCGGCAAGCCCCATGGGCGCTCCCGGATGTCCGCTATTGGCACGCTGTACCATATCGGCAGCTAAAAATCGAATGGTATTCGCCATCTTCTTTCGCATTAAGTTTTCAGGGGAGTTTGGCATCTTTTGTTCCTTTTTTGGTTTTAATTTTTATGTCTATAAAGATAACTCTTCACTAATGATTCCAAAGCCTCTTTAAGCGGTGGATCAAACTGCTCAAATCTAGCTTCCAAATCACTTGCTAACGCATCGGCATATACCATACTTTCTTTGAGTCCCAAGCATTTTACAAAACTGTTTTTATCTTCATCGTTATTGGTCGTTTTTCCTGCTTCTTGTTCACTTTGTGTTACATCTATGATGTCATCTTGCACCTGAAACAAAACACCAAGGTCAATCCCGAATGCGTAAAGTGTATCTTGCACGCTTTTCTCCAAATCTGCAATGAGTGCACCCATCGCAAGACTCGTAGCTATAAGTTTAGCTGTTTTATTGGTATGTAAAAACTCTATCTGCTCGACACTCAAAGGACTCTTTTCGAAATAGCAATCAAGTGCTTGCCCCAAGACCATCCCTTGTGAACCGCCATTGAGCGCCAAAAGCTCAACAAGTTTTATGCGCACATCCGCTCTTAAAGGTGCTTGGGCGATGAGTAAAAATGCATCGGTATTAAGCGCGTCACCCGCAAGTACTGCCGTAGCTTCATCATAGCACGCATGAAGAGTTTGATGACCTCTGCGAAGTTCGGCATCATCCATTGCGGGGAGATCATCATGGATAAGTGAATAGGTATGGAACATCTCAACGGCAAGGGCTACGGGAAGTGCCGAAGGAACAAGAATCGGCTCGTAAGCTTGCACAATCGAGAGCAAAAGTGTGGGTCGAAAACGTTTACCGCCCGCAAGAAGCATATCGGCAAGTGCACTCTCATAGTGCGGATGAAAACTCTCTACTTTGGGTAGATGGGAGTGTAAATAATCCTCAAATATCTCGTTCATCTTTTCTCTTGTGGAAATTTGTGCAATTATAACCAATTAGGATAAAACAAAACTATAGTTTTTCTTCTAATCATTAATTCCTGCAATATTTGCAATTTTCTCCAATATCTCTTTTTGCGTTAATGACTGCACATCTATCACCTCATCGGCAACTTTTTTATATTCACCTACTCTTTGCTCATAGAGTTTTTTTGCCTCTTTAATTTTAGAAAATAGTGGTCTTTTAGCAAGTTTTGTTTTAGCATTTTTAGCATTTTTTAGTCGTCCAAGTATCCAATCAAAAGGTGCATCAAGAAGCACCACAGTACCGAGTTTTTTGATGTTATTTACTTTATAAAATCCACCGCCACAACTAATGAGTGTGCCTTTTACATTGGCTTCTATCCAATCAGCGGTCTCTTGCTCTAAAGCTCTAAAATACGCTTCGCCGTGCTTTTTAAATATTCTTTTGATCTCTCTATTTGTTCTCGATTCTATAAGATCATCGGTGTCTATGTTGTAGATGCCATAAGTTTTTGCAAAGTCCCTCGCGGTACTTCCTTTGCCGACACCCATGAAACCTATGAGGATGATATTTTTTTTCATACTACACCAAATTGTATCGATCGATGATTTTCCGTACTCTTTTGCGCAAGTTTCTGAGCGCATCATCCGCGTCTGCACCCTCTGCCATCAAACTCTCAAATTCATCAAATTGTATCTTTGCTACCCAACCTATCTTATCGTGTAGTTTTACACCCACAAATCTCACTTCACCGAAATGTTCTTGTGCCATCTTAAAGATGCGTTCTATGCGCTCTTGCGTGGTTTTTTGCCTCTTTTCTACGCCCATGGCTACTCCTTATTTTTTGAACTATTATAGCACAAATTATTTCACGAGTATTACTGTTCATTATGATGCTGCTATATCTATACCTATGCTTTGCATGTCTTCATGTATCTTTTTTGCTAGATAATAACCCAGATATGGTGGAACAGCATTACCAACCATTTTATATCCTGCCATAACATTGGTATAGTAAAATTTATGTTCATCAGGAAATGTCTGAATCCTCGCACACTCCCTCACACTAAGTCGTCTATATAGATGTTCTTGTTTTTCTACAAATATCCTCTTGTTTTGTTCTATAAATTTCATCTTTGGTGCTTGTGGATGAAGTGGGGCGTGTCTTCCACCTGCTTGTATAGTAAAAGACGGCTCATCCCAACTTCTTACTCTATTTCTCGACATATAAATGGTCGAAAAACTTCCTATGGCATATTCGTGATTTGGTATATGGCATTTATCCCCATTGGTGTAGTTTTTATCCCTCGCTGGCAAAGCATTGTCTTTTATATCCCAAATCACATCTTGTAAATATCGCTTGGTACTAAACTCTTTTGGAAATTCAAATTCTATGCCCAAATCATCACGATAGCCTACAAAAAATATCCGTTTTCTATCTTGTGGCACTTTATAATCATGGGCATTAAGCATCTTAAATGATAGTTTATATCCACTATCTTTGAAATGCTGTTTAATGTTTTCTAATGCATCACTATGACGAGAGGCAAGCATACCAGATACATTTTCAGCCAAAAAAAACAATGGCTTTTTATCTCTTAAAATTCTGATAAATTCAAAAAACAACTGCCCTCTATGGTCGTCTATGCCTCTTAATGCTCCTGCTTCACTCCAGCTCTGACATGGAGGTCCTCCTATGATGCCCAATGCTTCTGGGATATCCGTAGATGGGATAGCCGTGATACTTCGTCTATCTAACTTTGTAGTTGGAAAATTTCGCTCAAAAGTTTCCCAAATGTCTTTGTCATATTCATTTGCCCAAATGGTTTTAAATCCTGCTTTTTCAAAGCCCAAATCCAAACCACCTGCACCACTAAATAAGGATATTATGTTCATTTGTTTTATTCCTATCTTAAATTTTCAGGTAAAAAATTTATATATTCATCATCATCAACTTTTGGTTTTTGATTACCATTTAAAGCTGTTGAGGCATTCCTATAGTCATCATTATTGGTTTGAGGAGCTTCTTTATAAATATTGCTTAATTCCTTTGTTAATTCATCCCTTATTTGTGAATTTTCTGCAAAATCAAAAATTTCATTTTTTATATCCGTCAATAAATTTAAATGTTTTTCTCTCATAAGCCATAGTTTATTGGCGGTATTTTTATGCTCAATGGTCTCTTTTTCAGGATTGAAACTTAATTGGAAAATTAGGAAAAGTGTTTCCGAGACTGTTAAAGCAATACTAATATAATTATAAAAATTACTATTCGGGCTCAACAAGTCTAAAAATAAAAATAAAAAAACTAATCCGACTAAAATAATATTGGCCCATTTTATTTTTGTAACATAACCTTGTTTTCTAATTGCTGCCATTTCTTGTGTTTTTTGGGAATAGATTACATTTCCCAATGATTGCTTAATTATTTTAAAATTGTTTTTATCCATTGTTTATTTCTCCACTTATTGGTATTTTTATATTATCTCTTGCTACACAAACATTATCTTTTATAATATAACACTCCACAAAATGTTCACCTTTATAGCTTGTAGTCTCTTTTTTTATTTCATCTCCATCATCCAATGTGATTTGCCCTCTTAAATCATTTCTCGCTTCATATCCAAAATTCCTAACTTTCCAATAAACTTTATAGGGTTGTGGTACGGTATTATTTTTAATGTAAAATTCAAGCTTTTTGTCTACTTTTAATATGTATTTTTCCAAAATATTTATCAAGTTCATTTTCCTAAAGCCATCTTGCATAATGTCACATTGAATTTTAAATCTATAATCATTATCCAAATCTTGTTCAAACATATCCTCTATATATTGCTCATATTTTGAATAGTTTTCATCCATGTATGCATGTTTAATGCTTGTATTCCATTTTGGAAACTCGTTACCAAATATTTTTTTCCATTCTTCGCAAGCTTTATCATATTTCCCACTAGTTTGAAATTCTAATGCTTTATTAGCATGGTTTAATGCTGTCTGTACATTTGATTCATCTTCTTCATCAATATGATTCAATAAATACTCAAAAAATTTCTTTGCTATATCAAAATACTCATCATCTTCTTTGTAGTTTGCATCTAAAAAATCTATAACAAAATTTTCTATTTGAAAAGATTTCAAATTTAATGAGGTGGTGTTTCTTTTCCAAGCTTTTATCATTCGTGATAAATTTACGGTTTGACCTTTGGTCTTAGTATTTGATTGTTGAAATATATCCACATCATTTCGTGGATCAAATTTATCCCAACTTCCACCATTTTCGGTATTTGGTATTCTAAAAGTGCCCTCCTCATTTTCCCAGGCCGGAAGAAGTTCAATATTGTGTTTGCCTTCGGAAAACTCGATTAGTATCACTTTGCCCCAAGCTTTTATTTTATCTGTTGTAGTATATGTATTTTTAAGAATATCTTTTATTTTGGCAAGTAATGCAGATTGCCCATTGCCTGTATAATTATTATATTTCTCAAATTCTTCATCAGGCATATAAAATAAGACATCTACATCCTGATCCGATACAATAGGTCTAATATTTGTTTTCTTTTTATATGATCCAAATAGATACTTTGTAGTACCATTATAAATTGAACTATAGTAATAGTTATGCAAAGTTTTACAAACTCCGTCATATTTAGTTTTTGCATCTAATTCTTGGGTTTCTGTTAGCCTAATATTGGTATTAAATTTTTCAAATTGTTTTTTCATACTCCAAACACCAACAATTTAGTATCTACTAATTGCGCGGGATTATTTGGATTTTTTATCCTCACATCACTCACACTCACATTTGAGTTATTCTCCACCGCTTCTCTATCAGTTTGTGGCAATCCATCGTACTTCTCTTTTATCATCAAACAAGTCAACTCAAAATCACTGCCATTTTGAGTAGAATGTAGATAACTAAAGATTTTATTTGGATTGTCTATATGCCACATACCTCGTATGCGCAAATCAGTGATGCCAAGCGGATCTACTTTTTTAACTTTTCCTAGTTCTTTAGTCTGCGTAAACTCTATATCTGAAATGCTATTGACCCCGTCGGCTATGATGTTTTTTATCCTCTCATATACTTCACTATCAGCACAAAAACAATCTCCATACACCAAATAGAGTGATTTTAATCTGCTATCATCAGTATACCCGACAGCATAGATGATATCTTTATCAACCCAATCTCCACCATCACACTCCATGCAGGCTTTAGTAGCCATCTTGCTTATTCTGCAAAGTTTAGCTTTTGGATAAGAACTATTAAGAGCGATGGCTGAACTTTTTGACTGGAGTTTCTTGACTTCAATAGCATCGCTATTTTTCAAGATCAAATCCGGTGGATTGTTTTGATTTCCTTGATATGAAAAAGTCTCTTCTAGTCTTGATAATCGCTCAGCTTCATTAGTGCATGCGAAAGTGCCTGCAAAAGCATCTTGTACAAATACCTCTAAACCTTTTCCAACATTGTTTACTCTATTTCTTCCACTATCATTTGAAAGAAGTTCATAATCTGTGCGATTTACAATGTTTAAAAAAGCTTGGATAATATTTGACATATATTGCCCTCTTTTCGATTTTATTTTATAATCTTATCTAAAAACTATATAGAGGTTTATAAATATGTCAAATTGTCATATTTCCCACAAAAAAAATGTGACATTATCCACACTTGACTATTTCCATCCTCCACATCCACGCTCACCCTATTCGTGATATTGCTATCCTCGCACCACTTAGTAGACATATGAAAATCACATGAGGGTGGGTCTTTGAGTATCCAATACTGCATATCTACCTCATCAGTACATCCCAAATCTTCAAAAAGAGCATATTTGTCATCTTGTGTGCAAATAAGCACAGTTGCATGTTTTTTATCTCGCGATATCTTGATACTGTAATAACTAAAAAATGGTTTTAAGAGAGAAACATCTCCTTTTATGGCACGCGTCAAAAGCTCTTCATTAGTGACATTTGCATCAAGATTTTTATCGCTGAGTGTACGCTGGATAGCCGCGGTGAGCTTCGCAACAGAAGGCTTGAGCGTAAGCATATTTTCATCAAAAGCTTTGTTTGGACTTGCCACACACTGCGATACTATAAGTGCACTACCGATGAACAACAATGCATGTTTCATGACTCCTCATCCTCTTCTAGGTACGGTAGCTCTAAAGATTTGATATGCGCTAAAGCATTGCCTGCGATGCCTTGCAAGGAGCCATACATCTCGGTCGTATTTGTCAGCACCCCGTCTATGAGCTTTTGGCGTCGTTTCCAACTCGCACTGAGTGAGCGTTTTTCACGCTCAAGCTCATCTTGCATCGTCATAAATCCATCGACGATAGCTTGCATCTGCATTGTAAATTCATTGCTTGTGAGATAGTTGTAAAGCAGGCTCATCTTATCGCCCTTATTCTCATCTTTTTGCACCGCTTTGTGGGTATTGATGAGTGATTGTCGAAGGAGCGAAACAGAGCCTTTGAACTCCTCCAAGCTACACACCCACACACCCTCCACAAAACCCATCCGTTCCATACTATTTGGATAGACAGAAGTGACAAAGACCCCTATATCTGCATTTGCTTTAAGCATATCTTGTTTGAACTTAGCAATCCACCCATCACTCCACGCTTTGGCGTTTTTACTCTCATAGCAGATGATGCCACAATTGTGCAGCTCTCTCGTGTTGACTACCTGCACACAATCCGCCCCAAACGCTCCCTTTTTGACCTCGCTGATGCTATCGAAAGGAAATTGCGCACTAAGCCACTCTTCGATGACAAGCTCTTGCACTTCACCTTGGAGCTGCATGCTCCCTTGCTCTGATTTGCGTTTCATCTCTTCTATGAGTCGCTTTTGATCTTCGAGTTGCTTGTCCTTCTCTTTGAGCTTCAACTCATTGACTAAGAGCGCCTCTTTTTGTATCTTCTCTTTTTCTGCTTGAAGCTGACGGCTCAGTTCAATCTCCGCTTCGACTTTAGCTTTGGAGACTGCCTCATCATTGGCGCGTTTGAGCCGCTCTATCTCGGCTTTGGCGTTGTTGAGCTCCACAACTTCTTTGCTTTTAGCTTCTATCTCTTTTTTGAGCATCTCAATCACAGCACCCTGCTCTGCGGCAACTTCTGCTTTGAGCGCCTCGCGCAACTTCTCTTTCTCTAAACGCAACTGCTTTTGCGTGGCATCTTTGAGCTTATCTTCAAAGCGCTCTTGCTCACTCTTGAACTCCTCTTCACGGCGTTTTAGCTCATCGAGATGATCTTTATACTCTTTGCGTTTTGCCTCTATCTCCTCGCGTAATTGCTTCTCTTTGGCAAGATGCTCCTGCTTGAACTTCTCTTCTATCTGATGATAAAATATCTCATCGATGTCGATTTGAGTGCCACAATTTGGACACTTGATAGTCTGTTTGCTCATAATGATGCCTTGTTAATCAATCTTCTTTTTTAATTATACAAAAATAGATGCTAGTTGTTATTAAATATGTCATATTGTCATATTTCCTGCAAAAGGAAATGTGGCACTATCCACACTTGCACTCTTGTCATATTATACTCATTATTTATCTTTGATAAACCCTATCTTGCAAGGCTCTTGTGGCGAATCACTCATAAGCTGATTTATAATCTCTATAATCTTTTGATCTCTCTTTTCACTATCGCTTACCCTACTTTCTATCTCTACTATCTTTTTGGCTAACTCATCATAAGTAAGTGCATATCTTCTAAGTGCTGTAAATGTTCTCATTATCTGTATATTTATATTAATAGCTACTTTACTTTTAAGCACAGTTGCGAGCATATAAACACCTTGTTCAGTAAAAACATATGGTAAATATTTACGATGTTTCCCTCTATTGTCTAAGGTCGCAAATTGCGACCTTAGATTTGAAGTCGCAAATTGCGACCTCAAGTTTTCATACTCAATCTCAGAAATCTGAAACATAAAATCACTTGGAAAACGCTCTATATTTCTTTTGACTTGTTCATTTAATCTTTTTGACTCTACTTGATATAAATTTGCCAAATCACTATCAAGCATTACTTTTTGTCCGCGTATCTCATATATCTTTGATGTAATATCTTCTATGGGTAAATTTTCCATCTCATACTCCGATTTTGATAGAAAAAATATTAACACAAAAGTTTAGGTCCATATAAAAATATTTCATATTGTCATATTTATGCCTAGTTTAGTTTCTAAGGTCACAAATTGTGACCTTAGTTGCACCGCCTCAACTTGAGGTGACAAATTGACACCTCAAGTTAGATCCTGAAACAAGTCCAGGATGACGTGCACTATTTTGTAGATTTATCGTAAGTTTGTATGAGATTTGTTTGAAAGTTTCGGGTGTAGCAAGGAAACTTACATTTAGTAAGTGCCTGAGCGAAACTCGAAAGTTTCGAGCGAAGATTGTGCAAAATCACGATAAAGAGATTTTTGTTAGATTGGTTTAGAGAGTGCTATCTTGCAAAGGAACTTACTGAGTGGTAAGTGACTGAGTAAAATAGTGCTATATGAAGCGATATAGCAAAAATCTTAAAAGATTAGGCCTTCAGTTGGAGATGACGCCGTCGCAAACGGCTTTTTTGGAATCCTGCCAGCTAGATAACTCATTCTTCCTGCCATTACTGCATGCTTCATAGCTGTTGCCATAAGGATTGGATCTTTTGCCTGTGCGATGGCAGTATTGGTCAATACGCCATCAGCACCCAGCTCCATAGCAATCGAAGCATCACTTGCACACCCAATCCCTGCATCTACTATAACAGGAACTGATACTGCTTCGCGGATAAAATGGACATTAAATTTGTTTTGGATACCAAGTCCTGAGCCTATCGGAGAAGCAAGAGGCATAATCGCATGAGCTCCTGCATCTTCAAGACGCTTTGCCATGATAGGATCATCGCTAGTATAAGCCATGATAGTAAATCCATCTTTGCTCAACACTTCACAAGCCTTGATAGTCTCGATAACATCAGGATAAAGTGTTTTAGCTGTATCGCCAATAACTTCAAGTTTGATGAGGTCAATCCCAGTCGCTTCTCTAGTCAAACGAAATAGTGTGATAGCATCTTCGGCTGTTGTACATCCGGCACTATTTGGCAAAAACTTGACATTTGTATCTTTAAAATATGTCATGAGATTTTCTTCGGCGGGATTGGTGATGTTTACCCTTCTAACCGCAACAGTGATAAGTTCACTTCCACTTGCAAGTGTCGCATCAAGTGTAGTTTGAAAACTGTCATATTTTCCACTTCCAACGATAAGGCGACTGTTTAATTCGTATTTTCCGATTTTCAATATATCACTCATTTTTTGCTCCTTGCTATGTCTAAAAGAGTTATAACACAGCTAACTTAAAACTACTCTTATCGCTTCAAAAAGTGCCTCTTTTTCCATCTCTCGAATCATCATATCGTACTGCTCAAAACTCAAACCCTCTTTTTTGAGCACCTTTTGCAAGATGATCTCGCCACCGTCAAGTTCACTGTTCACCCAATGCACACTCACACCACCCTCATCATACGCATCTTCGTAGCTTTTTTTGATCGCATCAAGCCCTTTGTGGCGAGGCAAAAGTGACGGGTGGAGATTGATAGATCTGATGTTATCGGTAAATACAGGTGTGAGGATACGCATAAATCCTGCTAAAACCACGAGATCGATATCGGCTTTTTGGATACTCTGCACAAGTGCCGCATCAAAATCTTCTCGGCTTCCAAAGCCTGCTTGATCGATGACCTCCAATGCGATGCCGTGCTTTTTTGCTATGGATTGTCCGCTTGCTTGTGGGTTATTTGTAATGGCTAGGGTTATCTCTATATCATCCTTGAGATTATCTGCAAGGTAGGCAAAATTGGTACCGTGACCGCTGAAGAGAACTGCTATCTTTTTCATATCGCGAATTGTAGCAGATTTATGTTTATTTTTTATAAATAGTTATCACTATATGTATAAGTTACTTTCGCACCTCTGGTGCAATCTATCAAATAGCTGTTATGCGAGCATCCTTGTAAAGCAGGCATATCCGCGGCGGTACAGATAGCAAGCAGGGATATGCCGCCCGCGATTTTGTGAGCATGACG
>JAFGVX010000033.1 GCA_016937775.1 Campylobacterales bacterium
AATACAATTCTAAAGAAAAATTCTTTAAAAAATATCAAGTTTGATCCGAAAGAATGGAGCTTGCATGCACATCAACTCCTTATTAAAAATCTTGATACCGTTTTTATCTCAAAAATTGATCTCTCTCAAAAAAAAAGAATTATCAAAGGTGAAGATGAGCAACGTTTACTGGCAAAAGCTGCCTCTTTAGGTGCAAAAGCTTTTGATAAATTTGCTAAAAAGCTAGAAAAAAATATTGGCAAAGATGAAAGATTTCTTACCGATCTTGCAAAAAATATATTGAGCAAAAGAGGAAAATATGATCTTAGTTTCGATCCTATAGTTGCGCTCAATCACAATGCAGCAAATCCACATGCAAAACCTTCCGATAAACGATTACAAAAAAAAGATATACTGCTTTTTGACGGAGGATTAAAGTACAAAAGATACTGCTCCGATAGAACGAGAACAGCATATATCGATGACGTCGTTCATTTTAACTTAAAACAAAAGATACAAAATAAAAAGATTCAGAAAATATATGATATTGTAAGAAAAGCGCATGACAGAGCCATAGAAAAAGCAAGAAGCGGCATGAAGGCAAGCCAGATAGATGCACTCGCTAGAGATGTCATAGAAAAAGCAGGATATGGTAATTATTTTATGCATTCTACAGGACATGGGGTGGGGCTTGATATTCATGAAATGCCCTATATTTCAAATAGATCAAACACTATCATAGAAGATGGAATGGTATTTACTATTGAGCCCGGTATCTATCTTGAAGATAAATTCGGTATCCGTATAGAAGATACCGTTGTGATGAAAAACTCTAAAGCACTTGTACTCTAATGATCTTAAAAAAAAAGATAAAAAATAGTAATTTTACAAAAATTACAAAACCTCTTTTTCCTATTATTCACTCTCATTTGCATGCAAAAAAAGGATATGCGACACTCTCTATAGGGGGCAATATCGATGATACGCTCAGACGTTTCGATAGACTCATTATTTTGCTACAAAAAAGTTCCTTCATTTCCCTCGTAGCAACATCACCGATATTAAAAAATCCACCATTTGGGTATTTGGAACAAGCTTATTTTTATAATGCGATTATTATTATTCAAACAAATCTTGAACCAAAAAAACTCATGCGCTATCTCTTAAAGATAGAAAAAAAGCTTGGTCGTAAAAGAACTTTTCAAAATGCCCCTAGGAAGATTGATATAGATATGTTAAGATATGATGATAGAATCATTCGCACGAAATTCTTAACTATTCCTTATGAAAAAGCGATGAATCGAGAAAGTGTGATAATACCCATCTATTGGATGAAAAGAGGTTTTTAACAATGGCGCACGTTACCTTTGATGGAAAAAATGCTCAAGAAGCATATGATAAAATTCGTAAAAAATATGGAGAGGACTTTGAGGTTCTAAGTGCTAAACAAGTAAGATATGATAGTGGAGAGATGCGATTTGAAATTACCGCTTTCATCAAACGGGATATGCACGACGACCTCATAGAACATTTCGATTTTCCTGTAGAGATAAAAAAAGAGGATGATGGTGAAAACAAACTCTTAAAAAAAGAGATTGCAAAACTCAAACAAGAGATGGAACGTTTCAGGAAAGAAATAGGCAAGGAAGATAAAAATAGTACCATCGTGAATGCCCAAATAGAACTTTTTAGTAAAAATGGTATATCAAAAGAGTGGCTACAAAGAATAATCAATGCAATATCGGATGATGAGATCAAAGAAAATGCAAACGAGCTCCATGAATATATACTTGATGAGATAGACTCAAGCATCGTCTGTCTTGAAGAGACGATCAATCCTCCAAAAATTGTACTTTTTGCGGGACCGACAGGCGTTGGAAAAACAACGAGTTTAGCAAAATTAGCAGCGAGATTCGGATATATGTTTACGCAATCCTATTCTGTTGCCATGATTAATCTCGATCACTATAGAGTCGGCGCGGGAACACAGATAGAAAAATATGCAGAGATGATGAATCTAAGCTATAGAAATGTTTACAATACACAAGAGTTTTCTGATGAGATTAAATCTTTAAAAGGGATAGATATTATACTTGTAGATACCGCAGGTATTTCCCCTTTTGATCTGCAAAGATTATCTCAAACGGTTTCCTATATCATTCATGATACTGATACAAAGATTACAACTAATCTTGTTCTACCTGCAACATTTAAATCACAAGATCTTCAAAACATGTATGATCACTTCTCTTTTTTAGATATTGAGAGTCTGATACTTACCAAATTTGACGAGACAAGTCACATTGGTGCACTTGTTAATTTTCTAATATCATGTCCGACACCTGTAGGTTATATATCGGGCGGTCAAGAGGTTCCGGATGATCTTGAGGTTGCAACAAGCGAATATATCATGAAAATATTTAAAGAGCATTTATGAGTAAAAAAGTTCTTTTAGGGATGAGCGGAGGCGTCGACTCCACGGTAAGTGCACTTTTGCTCAAAGAGCAAGGCTTTGAAGTTGAGGGCGTTTATATGAAGCTGCATGACAATGAAGCATACCATGAAAAAAATTTTAAAAATGTAAAAAATGTCGGGAAATATCTCGGCATCAAAACACATTTATGTGATATGAGAGCAGATTTTAAAAAAAAAGTATATGATTATTTCGTGCAAAGCTACAAGGATGGATTAACTCCAAATCCCTGTATAGTTTGCAATAGAGAGATAAAATTCAATAAAATGTTTGATATCGTTGAAAAATTAGGCGCCAATTTTCTTGCGATGGGGCATTATGTTCGATTGAATGAGGGCGCTATATATAAAGGGATAGATGCAAGTAAAGATCAAAGTTACTTTTTGGCAAGAGTAAAAAAAGAATCACTCCAAAAAATACTTTTCCCGCTTGGAGAAAGATATAAATCCGACATTAAAAAGATTGCGGGGGATATACCTTTGCTCAAAGATATTGCCGAACAAAAAGAGAGTCTAGAAATATGTTTTGTAGAGAATGAATATACTGATATTTTAAGTAAACATATGAATATTGATCAAGAGGGTGATGTAATCGATATAAAAGGAAATGTTATAGGAAAACATAGTGGGTATATGCACTATACTATAGGAAAAAGAAGGGGTTTCTATGTTCATGGTGCACACGATCCTCACTATGTTGTAGATATCAATGCAAAAGACAATATCATAACGGTCGGCACACATGATGCGCTTGAGGCAAATACCATTCATATTCAAACACTCAACTGGCTTATAGAGCCACCTCGAGAGAGATTCTCGTGCGAGATAAAAGTAAGATATCAAAGCAAGCCCGTTGCATGTAATTTGCATATCACTAATGGAGGGAATGCAACGGCGTACCTCAAAGAAGGAGTCTTTGGTGTTGCAAAAGGACAAGTTGCAGCTTTTTACGAAGGAGAGAGACTTTTAGGCGGAGGAGTAATCTTTTAGTTAGGATTCTTTATTGATGCGTCTTCGTATATCATCTTTTTCATTTTTCTCTCTTTTAACAGAATCTCTCCAGAGTCGATTTGCCAAAAAGTAAAGAAGTATTGCAAAAAAGATGGAAAGCGTAAATGCTCCGACATACATAGATATAAATATTTCATCCCAATTTTTTGTAAACCATTGCATTGATATCTCTATATTATCGAGCTCTTTTCTGCCAAGCAGAAAGTTTCCAAGTAGATATTCGACATAATACATAGCGGGCATCGTAATTGGATTACTGATCCAAACCATTAACAATCCAACAGGAACATTAAAAACAAAAAAAGGTGTCATACCTACAACGGCAAGCATCTGAAAAGGCATAGGTATAAAAAGCCAAAATGCACCGACAGCCAATCCTCTTGCAATGGATTTTCTATTGACAGAGAGATATTCTCTTGGAATTTTATATTTATCGAGAAAATCATTAAATCTATTTTTAATGGATCGATTTTTAAATACTCTTCTAATCATTGTTTCCCATTCAATTTTTATTGTATAAGTTTAATCACTTCCACCTTAGTTTTATTTTTAAAACCTCCTTTTATCATCTTTTTAGTACAATTACAAACAAATTATAACAAAAGAGAGAATTTTTATGGGCGGCTATATGATCTTTTCGGGCACTGCGAATCCGGAGCTCTCAAGCGAGATAGCAAAATATCTTGATACACCACTTTGTAAAGCCACAATCAATAGATTTTCTGACGGAGAGATCAATGTCCAGATATCTCAAAGCGTGAGAGGAAAGGATGTTTTTATCATCCAACCTACATGTGCTCCAGCCAATGATAATCTTATGGAACTTCTCATTATGACAGATGCACTCAAACGCTCATCTGCAAAATCAATCACGGCTATCACACCGTATTACGGCTATGCAAGACAAGATAGAAAAGCAGCTCCAAGAGTGCCTATCTCTGCAAAATTAGTTGCAAATCTTTTTGAAACAGCGGGCATCACTAGAATGGTCACTATCGATCTGCACGCTTCGCAAATACAAGGTTTTTTTGATATTCCCGTTGATAACCTTTATGGAGCAATCCTTTTTGTAGACTATATAAAATCAAAAAAATTCAAAAATCCAGTCATAGCATCTCCGGATATCGGTGGGGTTGCAAGAGCAAGATATTTTGCTTCAAAACTCGGTTTTGATATGGTTATAGTTGATAAAAGAAGGGAGCAAGCAAATGTTGCAGAGGTAATGAATATCATCGGAGATGTGCAAGATAAAGATGTGATACTTATCGATGATATGATCGATACAGCCGGCACGATGGTCAAAGCTGCTGAAGCGCTTAAGGCAAAAGGCGCGACAAGCGTTATGGCATGCTGTACACACCCGGTGCTTTCCGGTCCTGCGTATGAGCGGATAGAGAGCGGCGCACTCGATGAGCTTATCGTGACTAACACTATTCCTATGAAACAATCTTGTGTAAAGATAAAAATGCTTTCAACTGCTCCACTTTTAGGGGAAGTTATACGCAGAGTGCATAGCAATGAAAGTGTAAATTCTCTTTTTGATATCAGATAATATTAATTATTTATAAAGGTGCATATACATGCCAAAAGTTCCACAATCACAGATAAGAAATTTCTCTATCATAGCACATATTGATCATGGCAAATCAACACTTGCAGATCGTATCATCCAAGAGTGTGGAGCAGTTGCAGAGAGAAAAATGTCGGCGCAAGTTATGGATACGATGGACATAGAAAAAGAGCGTGGAATCACCATAAAAGCGCAAAGTGTGCGACTAGATTATGTTAAAGACGGCAAGCACTATGTGCTCAATCTCATAGACACTCCCGGTCATGTTGATTTTTCTTATGAGGTAAGTCGCTCGCTTAAATCAAGTGAGGGGGCATTGCTTATCGTTGATGCAGCACAAGGCGTTGAAGCACAGACTATTGCAAACGTATATATAGCTATCGAGAATAATCTCGAACTTTTGCCTGTCGTCAATAAGATAGATCTGCCTGCTGCCGATCCCATCAGAGTGCTCGGCGAGCTCGAAGAAGCGATAGGGCTTGACGCAACTGAGCACAATCTCATTTCAGCTAAAACAGGGCAGGGTGTTAAAGAGCTTATCGATACGATCATAGAAAAAATTCCGGCTCCAAGCGGAGATGAAAAAGCACCTGCTAAAGCACTCATTTATGATAGTTGGTTTGATAACTATCTTGGAGCACTCGCGCTTGTACGAGTCTTTGAAGGGAGTCTCAAAAAAGGGCAGATAGTAAAAGTAATGGGTGCTAAAAAAGAGCATCAGATTCTTGATCTTATGTATCCAAATCCTATTGCTCCGACAAAAACAAAAGAGATTCACACAGGAGAGGTTGGCATTGTTGTTATGGGATTGAAAAATCTCGAATCCATACAAGTCGGCGATACCATCACGGATGTAAAACATCCAACTACAAAGCCTATAGGTGGTTTTGCACCTGCAAAACCGTTTGTCTTTGCAGGCATCTATCCCATAGATACCGATAAATTTGAAGATCTTAGAGATGCACTTAATAAGCTTAAACTTAACGATAGCTCACTTAGCTTTGAGCCTGAGAGTTCCATGGCACTTGGAAGTGGATTTAGGACGGGATTTTTAGGAATGCTTCACATGGAAGTGGTCATTGAGCGTTTAGAGCGAGAATTTGATCTTGATCTCATAGCAACCGCACCGACTGTTGTGTATGAGATATTGCAAACTGATGGCAAAAAGATAGAGATACAAAACCCTAGTGAGTTACCCGAACCGCAAAAGATAGATAAGATATTTGAACCATATGTCAAAGCAACCTTTTTAACACCAAGTGAATATATAGGTTCTCTCATTAAGTTGCTCAATGAGAGAAGAGGCTTGCAGATTAAGATGGACTATCTCAATGAGAGTAGGGTATTACTCGAATATGACATTCCTATGAATGAGATAGTCATGGATTTTTACGACAAACTCAAAAGTACTACTAAGGGATATGCGAGTTTTGATTATGAACCGATTGGTTTTAGAGAAGGGGACCTAGTTCGACTCGATATCCGAGTTGCCGGAGAGGTAGTTGACTCGCTTTCTATCATTGTTCCGCAAGAAAAGGCGCGCAATAGAGGGCTTGCATTTGTTGAGAAACTTAAAGAACTTATCCCAAGACAACTCTTTGAAGTGGCCATCCAAGCGAGCATAGGCAACAATATCATAGCAAGAACCAATGTCAAATCGATGGGCAAAAATGTTACGGCAAAATGTTACGGCGGAGATATCACGCGAAAAAGAAAACTGCTTGAAAAACAAAAAGCGGGGAAAAAACGGATGAAAGCGATCGGCAAAGTCGAGGTGCCTCAAGAGGCATTTATGGCAATACTCAAGATAGATTCATGATAGAAAATCTCTCGCTTCACTTTCATCTTTTTGCTGCCATTGCATGGATAGGCGGCTCTATCTTCATGGCAATGATCGGTCTTTTTCTTAGAGACAAAGATGCACAAAATGTCGTCTATCCGAAAATCGGCCCGATATTCGGTTACTATCAACTCGTTTCACTTATGATTCTCATAGCTAGTGGAGTGATCTTAGCGCAAGGCTTTTCTCTGTTTGGACCTCTCTTTGACGGAAGCAATATGGAGATAGTCGATGTCTTGCAAAAAAAATTAATACTAGTTACTATTGTCGTGGTATTGACGATTGTTCATTTTGTGATAGCGATACAAACGAACGGGAAAGAACGCACAAAACTCCAATATATAGTCTCGAGGGCCTCTTCACTGCTTATCTTATTGCTCAATCTTTGGATATTGCATTACGCGATTGTCATAAGAGAAATACTTTAGAATGCTAGGAGAGACGATAGAAGAAACATTTGAAAGCATCGATAGGGATACAAACGAGAAACTCTTTTACTATCTCGCTTTCGGCTTTGTTGCTTTGCAGGTTATAGCATCTTTCTACCTATTGGTATTTGAAATGTTTATTTTGTTTTTAAGGACAATCACTTTTTCGCTTGATGATATCAGTGCAGGGGAGAAGGTATTTTTAAATGTCCATCCGCTTTTCATTCTTATCGGTGGCGGTGGCGGAACGGTAATGAGTTTTATCTTTGGTTTTTTTGATAAGCTTAGACTTGCCGGTGCTATCATCATGATCTTACTTGCAGGATTTTGCAATGTATTTGTCTTTTTTGTTATCGGTAAGGAATATAACGGTGGAGAGCTTGCCATTCTTTCAACTATTTTAAGCATGGTAGTGTTGGTGTTTATCGTAATCTATTTTAGAAGAAGGAAGAGAAAGCTCGCCGTAAAATAAAACAATCTTTATCTCTCTAGGTGAGGGTGGTAAGCCAACTCTTTTAGCTACGCAAAATCCTCGATGTTGTAATTTGCGAACATCACTCTATTTTTTAAGTTATAATAATAAATAAGTGATGAGATAGCCATGGTTAATGGGGTGGGCTAGCAAACCCACCCTACGGAAAATAAGCATAAGAATACCAATGTGTGTAGGGTGTGTTTGCCAACACACCACGCTACGGGAAGGCATACCAATGAATCAATATAAACAAAGTGCTATAAACCCATATATTCCAAATATTCCGATGATTATAAAATGCAAAATCGGTACTTTTCTTTTAAAAGTTACGACCAAATAGAGTAATGCAAATAATGCATTTGCCAAAAGCACTAAAAAACTAAAATCACTTAAAGTATACTCATGCCTATATCCATCTTTTTTCTTCAATGTAAAAGGCAAAAGATATTTTTTTATATTTGTTATCCATTGATTGTTGTTTTCAATCGGAAAAGAAAAATTCCTCAATATTTGATAGTTGTTATCTAGCTTATATGCTTCAACTTTATCATTTATATTTATAATAACCGTCCTACTAAGTGGTGTTATAAAAAGAGAATAAACCATGCTTTCCGGTTTGTACATTCTGCTTGGAAGAGGTATAAGCCTATAGTTATCATAACTAATGAGCTTCACTCCTGAATCGTCTATAAGTGCACCATAAAACTCTTTTCGTTGATTTTCATTCATTATAATTTTTTTTATAGTAGCATTTTTAATTTTTGTATTTTTTACTAAAGGTTTGCCATTTATCATTTTCAAATGAAAGATTGTATTTTGTTTATCTTGTAGAAATGCGCCCTCATCAAAAACTTTTCTTGTGGTCGGATTTGAATAATGGCACTTTAAGGGAAAGATAAAGCCTGATTGCTTGAGCGCATCAGTATAAGTTTGCGACAATGCATCATCTACTTTTAATGTCTCGAGATTTACAAACTCAATCCTATCTTTTTTTCCTCTAATGCCATAATTATTAAATTGTAATTTTAGAAATTTTGGTTTAGACTCCAAAAGTGTAAAAAGCGGTATTGATTTTTGATTATAAAAACTAGGCTTTATTGCTAATATCTGAGAGTTTGCTCTTATTTTATCTGCATTTGCCCAATCGGTATATTGATCGGGAAAAATTCCTTTTGCAAGCAAATAGCTGTAAAATTTGAAAGGGAGATTTTGCATAAAACCCTCAGTGCTCAATTCATCGCCGCTTTCGGTCAAAAAATAAGATTTCTTTGCCTCTCGATCATAACCTTGTATCAAAAACTGATTTAAATTTTCAGAAAAATATACTTTAGGATTTTTTTTAGCCTCGCTAAGAGCCGTATCAATAATTCTTGGTAAAAATAGAGCGAGAAACAAGATGAACACTCCAAAATATACAATCTTTAATATCTTCATTTTATATATCCTCGCTTGTAATTATCAAATGCTATAAAAGCTGCCGAGAGCGCATAAAGTGCCACAATACCCATATAATAAAAACCGAAATCATTTGCATAAAAACTATCAAAAGCATATATATCAGGGTTTATCTCATAATAAAGATAAATGGATCCGAGCATAACAATAAAATTGACAATCGCTCTTTTCTTTACCGGTTCAATGATAAATCCACAACAAAATATGTAAAGTAGAAAACCAAAAACATAATTAAAAGCCAATGAATAGTTTAAAACATACATAATCTCTTTTGCATACACGGCACCAAGGATAATGTTTAGAAGTATTATTTCGACAAAATAAACAAAAAAAACAAATAGTAATCCACACATGATGATAAAACCGATATTTCTAGCGCTACTATGAGGAAAATGAAGTGATAGTCTTAGCCTTCCGTTTATTCTTTCATGAAAAAAAACAAAAACAGCAATGACAAAAGCAAATACAAGATTCATATCATCTAGATGAAAAAAAGTGAATTTCTTTTTAAAAAGAAAAGAAAGATTTGTATCTAAGGCTCCGAAATTTTGAACCATATTTTTGAGACTAAATGCCAAATAAGCCAAAAAAGATGTTATGAGCACTACAAGGAGCAGATAAACATCTTTAAATTTATAAAACTCTTTTTTAAACATCAATATCTCCCCGTATAACCCAAAAATGCATCTTCAAGGTTCAGCTTTAACTCTTTTGCATTTATCGGTTTCTTTTTAAAAAATCCAAAAATTTGCATTTCATCTCCGAGCTTAAAACTACTTTCAATGCCATCGATGTTTTCCAAATTTGTATTTCTAGGCAATGAAAAACCTCGAAATGTATCTCTAAATTTTTTATATCCTATATTGAGCGGTTCTTTACCTTTTCTCATTATGATAATCTCATCCAAAAGCTCATCAAGATCATTAACTATATGAGTTGTCATCAAAACGCTTTTATCTTTATTTTCTATAAATTTTTTTAGATAATCAATAAAAAGTCGCCTATATCCTGTATCCAGTCCGAGTGAATAATCATCAAGAATTAAAAGATCCGGATCGCTTGCAAAGATAAGCCCAAGAATAACTTGTGATCTTTGACCGCAAGAAAGTGTTGATATCTTTTGATTTTCACTAACGGTGAGTTTTTTAAAAAGATCAAAAAAGAGCTCTTTTTTAAATCTTGCAGCATACTCTTTTTCATAAAGCTTATAGAGGTCTTTAATTTTTAGATAATCGTATGTCACATACCCCTCATACAAAAGACCTATGCGTGATTTTGTATTTGCACTTAGATTATTGCTATCTTCCCCAAATATCAAACACTCTCCGCTTGTCGGTTCGAGATTACCCATAAGTATATTTATAGTTGTTGATTTACCCACGCCGTTTTTCCCAAGCAAACCGACAACTTTCCCGCGCGGAACATTAAAATTTAACTTTTCGTAGATTCTATTTTTTCCAAAACTGTGAGAGAGATTTCTGCACTCTATTGCATTCATTATCATCCTTAAATACTAATTATTATTTAAATTAAAAACTATCGGTGCAATGACGGTCACGCCTACCGATGTGGGTGGAAAATATCTTTTAGCAGACTTCACTATCTTGATTGCATGTCTATCAAGAATAAGAGAATCACTACTTTTAACGATCTTTATAAATTCAAAGTGAGATAGATCTTTTAATCTAAATTGAACAATTACCTTTCCTTCTATCTCTCTTTCCATGGCATTCTCGGGATATGTTGTATTTTTCTTAAGAGCTGCATAAATCAGTCCTATCAGATTTGTCCCGCTTTTTGCATTCTTATCATTATTTTCACCGCTTGACTGATTACCGCCTGTATTGCTAAAATCATTGTGCGCATCTATATTTGAAGTGAACCCATTATTATTTTGAGAAGTTTTTTTTGCTTCTATTTTTCTTATTGCAATCTTTTTCTTTTTAATTTCTTTTTTCTCTATTTTGTTTTTACTTTTTTCTATAGAGTGTTTTTTTGTAATATCATCAACAAGCTGTTGCTCATCTTCTTCAACAAAACTCGGTTCATTTTGACAAATAGCAGACAACTTACTCTCCATTGACACCGCCTCTTCTTGTGTATTCTGATCTGAGATTTGTAAAAAAGAGATATCAAGTGATGTATCTGTTTGAAGATTTTTTGCAATACTAAGATTGTCTTTAAAATCATAAATTATATACCCTCCGATAGCTAAATGTAGCGCCAATGATGCAATAAATGAAGCTAAAAAATTTGGGTTCTCTTTTATGGTTATATTTTTTACCATTGATATCCTGCCGTAACCCAAAATTGTCTTCCCGTCTCATAATAAATATCACTGCCGTCATCATAAGCAACAATCTTTTTATTGAGCACATTAAAAACATCCACATTCACAAAAAGCTGTTTATTTTTTTGCACCTTCCAGCCAAAACCAAGCCTTGAATCCCAGGTCATTCTTCTTTTTGATTTTTTTGTTTCATATATATAATAATCATCCGTCTCGGCTACTTCATCGATATATCGATAGCCATCGGTATAAGTAAGCGTATTTGTCCATTGCATAACAGCAAACGAAGTTGGAATTTTTGTGAATATACTTGCGTTTATCGTCCAAGGCAGATCATAATCGCTTGCGGGTAAATCTTTGTAATTTATAATTTTTCCGTCAAGTATTATTCCTATTTCTCCACTGAGGATATCTGAGTCCAATTTGTCATCATAATCATTAAAATTTCTTTTAACTTCCGTATGATTAAAAGAAAGCTCAAAATTATTTTCTACTCCAAACAACTTTAATGTATTTAGATTTCTAACGACAAGCGAATAGATGTCACTTGTACTTTCGCCGTCATTAACATATGTGGTGGGAGATTGATATAAATCGGTATCGTAGTCTATACCTACATCGGAAGCCTTTGCGGCAACGATTTGTTTTTTACCTTCCCTGTGAACATATTTTGCATTTGCAATAAAATTCCCGATCTTTTGAGATATCCCGCCTGCAAGTTCATCAGTATAAGGTGTTTCCAAATTTTCATTGACTATATAACTGCTTTTCCCATCTTTATAGAGGTACCATTCATCGTCTACGCTATCTCTTTTGAGTTGATCCATAAGGGATAATTTACCGACACGGAGTTTATATGCAAAAATGTTTCTACCGTAATACCTATTGGCACCTGCTGTGATATTTGTTTTATCATTTCCGAAAATATCCTATTTACCGGCAAATCTATAGGAAAAATTCGTATTGTCAAGATAATCATCACGCTCAACTCTTATACCCGGTCGCAAACTAAATCTACCGATTTCTATCTCATCTTGCAACCATAGCGCACCTTTATTGATGGCTGCTTCTACCTTTCCCTTGTTGTAATAGTTCATTCTAGAAAAATATTGACCATATCCATTCATACTCGCACTACTTCCGGTTTGTCTGCTCACTGCAGCTTCCGAGCACCACTCATCTCCCTCCGGACACTCCTCATCTTCTCCCAATGAGGATATGGTTGAGCCTTGCATCCATGCTTCTTTTATCTCAAATGTTCCTCTTTTGTATGTATATTCAGCACCGGTTGAAATGGTATGCTTTGTAAATCCTACCTCAAAAGGATCGATTGTAAGATCGGCATTATAAGTAAATGTATCTTGCGCTTGGTAGATATCACCACCGCTTCCCTCATAGCTTAATTTTCCCGTCCCCCAATTCTTATCATCTTCGGAATATTTCCAAGACCTCATAGGTGACCCGTCGGCATCTCTTGATGCACTAAAGCTGTTAAATCCTATATTTTGTTTCAATGTTGCCCAATCAAATTCATAATCAATCTCCGCTCCGGTATTAAAGCCACCCGATTCATAGGAATAATCACTATTTACTGCATTTTCCCTATAGTATGTATTTTCGGTTGGAGCATATGATATAAAAGGTCTTACGGTAAGTCTGTCATTCACATACCAAAGTCCTTTTAGATAATAATTTTCACTTAATCGTGTCTGATTTTTTGATGATGGATAAAGCGTATCATCCACATAATCCGTATAGCCATTCAGGGGAATCTTAGAATATGTTTTGCTGTAGTTGAACAAAAGCCCAAAATCATTTGTCAAAAAGCCTTCCATAGTAACTCCGGTTTTCCATTTTGAAAATTGAGCTTGATAGTCGGAATCTATTGAGTTTTCAAAATCTTCCAAATCTTCTTCGTTTATATGAAATTTTGTCATGGAGTCATCAGTATGTGAAACAACTATTTTTCCATGAAAACCTTTTTTGGGATCTCGTATTTTGACATTAACCACACCCCCTTCAAAATCACCATATTTTGCTGAAACTGAACTATCAAGAACTTCAACACTTTCAAAAAGATCGGTGTCTAGGTTCATCCCTTGAGATGTTGAACCGATGTCCGGAAATACAGTATCTAGCTTATCCTGGGAATGGCTACCGGCAGGATTTATATCATTATTGATACTAATCCCGTCAACCATATAATTATTTTGCCAAAAAGGCGCACCGTTTATACTGATATCTTCAGGTTCAATTTCTCCTGCATTGCTTGAACTTCTTGAACCTGTATTAAATTGTACATTTGGATTTGTTTTTAGTAATCCGGTTAAAGTACCGTCACCTTTTGGTACTTTATTTATATATTCTCTTTTTATTTTGTTCCCACCAAGGTATTTATCTTCGATAGGTGATGTTTTATTTATTGTTATATTATTATCTAATTTTACAGTTACATTCAAATCTTTTAACTCTATTTGCTCGCCATAACCGCTAACACTCAATAACATGATATTCCCCACTATAAACCTCATTTTTTTCACACTAACTCCTTTTTAATAATGAAAAGCATTATCAAATAATAATAGTGGATATCTTTGATTTCACTTAAAATGAGTAAAATTAGAAGAAAAGAAATAAAAGTGGGGGGATAGCCATGGTTAATGGTGGGTTAGCAAACCCACCCCTCGGAAAAAAACATAAACATATCAATGCGTAGGGTGGGTTTGCCAACACACCACGCTACAGGCAAGATTGTTCATCAAATGCACAGTGACGAGTAGGGTGGGTATAAGGTGTACTTCTCAATGAGAACGCGATAAAATAGGGCGATTTAGCGAAGATCTTCGGCTAAAAGCAGTTTATTGTACCGCACGATTACATCATCAAGTTCATTTCTCAACACCGGTTTTCTCAAAGAGCTATACCCAATAACATTGCCATTTTCCATGATCGGAATGACATGACTATGTGCCCAATAGTACTTGCCGTCTTTTCTTAGATTTTTTATGATGCCAACCCAATCTTTTCCGGAACCGATAGTATTCCACATCTCCTTGAAGATTTCTCTCGGCATCTCGGGATGTCTTGCTATGTTGTGACTCTTGCCGAGCAATTCGTGCTTTTCATATCCGCTTACTTTACAAAAACTTCTATTGACATAAACTATGATGCCCCTAAGATCTGTTGAGCTTATACTTATACCGCGATCGTATCTATACTCTTCATATTTTGCTCTTGAGCTGATGACTGATTGAAAATAACTTTTATTTGAATTTACAAAAAAATCTCTGTACGATACCTCTTCTTGTCCGCTTACGATTCGAGCTTGTGTCATGAAAACCTCCTATAAAATATTCTTCTAGAGAGATTATAGGAATAGGTTATAACAATAGGATAATATTTGTAATAATTTATGTAACAAAAAGCATTATGATTTTCTCTCGAGAAACAAGTCGGTATATATCTGTAGCATTAGCAAAGCTGTGCTATAATCTCATTCTTCAAAAGTCGGGGTGTAGCGCAGTCTGGCTAGCGCGCTACCTTGGGGTGGTAGAGGTCGCAGGTTCAAGTCCTGTCACTCCGACCATTATCTACGCTTAATAATAAATTTGTAAAATATTATATGTCAAAGATACTCACAAGCATCATCTTTCTTAATGTTATCACATTTGCATCTCCAGCGCAAGATTTTCTTGCTGATATAAATGCGACCTATTCGAGTGCATTTTATGAAAAACTCGATATCCATAAAAATACAAGCCTTACATTGGTTGATGCCGAAACCAATGGCACACAAAAAAAGATAAAAGAAGATTTTGAAAGATTGTTGCCTAAGTATCTAAAAGTCGATGATCTTTTCTCTAAAGAAGTTTATGATAACGATGATACATCATTTAGGGTATTAAGCTCTCGCTATAGAGAGTTTTTTGAAGTATCTATTTTGTATCTCAATTTTTTATCTTCCCCAAAAGAGCAGGGGTTACACAATAGACTTTTAGAAAAAAACCTTCTAAACCTCCATGCACTCACACGCCTAAGAGGAATGCCAAACTATATACTCTCGTTGGTTCTCCATAAGAAACTCTATACGGACATAGAGTGCTATTCAACGGGAGATTATCTGTTATTGCAAAAATATCCGCCACCCGATAAAACATTTTTCTTTGTGAAGCTAGAAGAAGAAAAAGAACAAATATTACATTCATATGAAGGAATGGCTAAGCTAGATGAGCTCGATATAGATGTCAACAAAGAGAACTATAAAAAGATGATGACACAGGTCAGCCTCGCTGCAAAGAGATACACAGAAGATAGTTTTAAAAAAATGGCAAAAGTTCTCAAGCTTGAATCACAAGAAAAATTTAAACAGTTTAATCAAGAAATTGAAGAGCAGTCAAAAAAAGATTTAAACAATTGGACCATAGTAAAGACTACATTATGCTATTTGAAAATAAAGTTTTATGATGCATTGCATATAGAACATGACTATGGATGCATAGCTGATTTTATGGGTAAAATCCTAGGACGAGTTGCCATGCCAAGAACCGGCGCTATCTATTTTGATTATATAGATATGCTTCAAGACTACAATAAAAAACTCAAAAAATGCGCACAAGATAATCCCACTAAATAGTCTATCTCTCTAAACTTTTCAATAACGCTTTGTTTCTTTTTATCTCTTCATCTATATCATGTTTCATACTAGCAAGGTACTTTGGAGGAGTAATTGAGGTGTAAAACATTGTTTTTGCCGCAATATCTATATTGAGATCATCCATTGTCAGCCCCATTTCTTTAATAGTCTTTTTTACGAGTACATCTTTTTTTTCTATATTTTTATCTCCATCCTTCCAAGAAGAAAGATATTTTTTACCCAAAGAATTATATGTTAAAAGATGGTATTTCACTATCTCTGTTTCATTATTATTAAAAAAATATTTTTTTTGCTTTTCGAAAGTATCGATAAACTCTTTCTCTCTATCATCTTCAAGAGCTATATATTGGTCATAGTAATTTTTTAATAGCCCAATATATCTTTGTCTTATCTCATCTATCATTTTTTGTTCTTTCTTGTCTTTTATATCTGATATAGTTTGCTTTAAAAAAATATTGGAAATTTCCACTTCTTTTTTTATAACATCAAATAATTTACCTCTATCTAGAAGCAGGGTGGATTGCAATTCCTCTCTCATATTTGCCAACTGCGTAGCGCTAACTTTTTTTGTTTTGACCATCTGTTCGATACTCTCTACAGTTATCATTTCAATAACAAGGCGATAGATGTAGCTTATAAAGGAATCATTTTTTATTTTAGCAAGCCCTTTTAATGCTCTGATATAGACTTCAATTGCCTGATTAATCTCGCCTTTAGCTTCCAAATACTTCACATAAGAAAATATAAAATAGTAATCATCTCTAGTGAGCAAAATTTTTGGAACTGATACCGCAGATGCTACTCCGCTAAGAGGTTCGTCGAGCTTTATCAATATCTCCGGTAATTTTCTCTCTCCATTATCAACAATAATCTTATTCAAGGTTTTATTATGATCATTCCAGCCATTTTCTATGATAGGTGATAGTTGCTCCATCTTAATGCCGCTTGGCGCTATGTCTGCCCACAATCCAATGCTCAAAAGCAAAAATAATTTTAGTAATTTCATTATCCAGTCCTATTTATTTCTTCTCAACTACTTTTTCTATAATGCCAATAAAAAAAGACGATATTTAAAAGTGCGCCGGTCATAGCAGCGAGTGTGTCTTTGTGTGCATCCCAGATATCGCCTTGCGTTCCTAAATATGCCATACCAAGTTCAGGATATAGTAGCATAGCAGCGGTCCATTCAAGCAATTCATATAAAGTTGATATCGTAGCGATGAGAGTAAAGACAAAAAGTAAGGCTAGTTTGACTTGTTTGATGTAATGAATGATGATCTCAAAGAGAGGCTTAAAGACCAAAGCTCCAAAGAGGAAATGCACCGTTCTATCAAAATGATTGCGCTCAAATCCAAAAAAATGAGTGATGCTATCAAAGTATGACATTTGAGCATATGTAAAATGAGCTCCTAGTGCATGCAAGATACCAAAGATCAACAAGAAACATAGAGCAGTTATTGAAAATTTATATTTGATATCTAGCCAAACAACAACAGGAAAAAATATAAATACAAGTACATTTTCAAGCAACCAATCGTCCGGAAATTTTGGATCTATAGCTAAAGCAATCCAAATGATAATATAGATAACAATAATCCATTTGTGTGATGTTGACATAAATCACTCCTATAAAAAACAGTTACTATCATTATAGCATCTCTATAAAAAAAGGATAAAACATATCAAAATTGACATTTGCGCTCTCATCGAACATTAAAATACTAATTGATTAACATAATATAAATTCTATCAAAATTATATTAGTGAAGCGCATACTACTTTTAAATTCTACTTTAGCAGAAAATTTTTTAATGATAAAAATTTTATAAAATCTCAATATATTTGTATCTGCGTTAGCAGACGAAAAAATTTTTGCCAATTTTTGAATTTTACAATCCACTCTTTTTAGCAAGTAAGTATCTATTTTATTTGTTGATTAATATCAAAACTAGCTTATTATCTTGACATGAGTAATACTTTATTATATATTATTTAATATCTAATACTAATAAATATATATCTACTCTATTCTTTATAAACAATAATAAGATGATAGTTCTCTAATGCCCAACAGTAGGGGGCTAGATAAGATAGACAAGAACATGTGTTCACAATACACCAATCTATGTTTATTACATTAAGAACAACTGTTCACTTTAATCTATCTTTGAAATGAAGAAAAAGAACAACTGTTCACTTTTTTTTTTCCTATCTACTTGACAAAAGAACAAATGTTCACTATAATACTTACAAACCCCCTACAGGACGGAGCTTATGGGTGAAAAAACAACGAAACAGAAGATACTCGATACTGCTTTAAAACTATTTGCACAGGATGGCTACAAAGCCACAACGGTAAGAGAAATAGCAAAAGCCATCGGCATAGAGCAAAGTGCGCTCTATAACCACTTTAAGAGCAAGGATGAGATACTTGAGAGTATCATTAATGAGCTCGCATCCCTCCTAATCGCCAATATCTTCAAAGAAATAAACGATGACCCTCATGCCTACAAACAAGGGAAGAGCCTATTGCACTCTATATCGAACAAATTTAAACTTATCAGTTTTGATAATCAAAATGACTCCCTATTCCGCCTTATGATGCAAGAAATATTTAGTAATAGTAAAATACGCGATATATACAATGAAGCTCTTTTTCAAGAAAATGTCAAAAAACTCTCGGGGCTACTCTTTATGATGATGCAGGAAGATATGATACACTCATCTGATCCACTTATGCTCGCACATGAGTTCTTTGCTCCTCTATTTTTCTATCAAATGCAGGTCTCTCTTTTGAAAATCGATAAAAAATCAACATCATCCATCATCTCGCTTTTTGAAAAACATGTTGATTTTTTTTGGGAAAACATTAAAATAGAAAAAAAAGAGAGTCTATTTTAGATTAATTAATATTAAAAAGGATAAAAATGGAAGATATTTATAAGTATAAATCAAAAAATTGGGATCTTAGCAGTAGAAGAGTTCAAAATACACAAGCTATTGCAAATATAATACTAAATAATATAGACATTGGCTCTAATGACAAAATTTTAGACCTTGGGGCGGGAACCGGACTACTAAGTTTTTTTCTCTCACAAAAACCAAAAGAGATAGTTGCTCTTGACAGCTCTGCTTCAATGCTTAATGAACTACAATCCAAGATCGACCAATTTGAATGTAATATCTCTGTCGTTAAAAGTTCTTTAGAAGATTATATATGCAAGAACTGCTTTGAGGGAATCATCTCATCAATGACTATACACCATATAAAAGATATATCCGCCCTCTTTTCTAAACTATATGCTATGCTAAAAGAAAACGGCTTCATAGCAATTGCAGACCTTGATAGCGAAGATGGAACTTTTCATGATGACAATCAAGGAGTGCATCATTTTGGTTTTGATTTCAATATGCTTAAAGATATTGCTGAGTCTGCAGGATTTAAAAACGTGAAGTATAAAAAAGTACACACTATTCAAAAATCTCAAGGAGATTTTGATGTTTTTGTACTTTTTGCACAAAAATAAAAGTTAAGGGTGTTCAACCTCTGAGACTATAAATCCCCTAAGATCACCCTCTTTATAGCCGACGGCTTTATCTTCAGGATAAGCAGCGTCAATTGCCTTTTTAAGCGGATCAGCGATATTTTGACCATGACATTTTAGGCACACTTTATCCGCAAAAAGCGGTTTATAAGCTCTTGTAAAATCTTCTCCTTCAACTATGAAGGTAGTTTTATGGTTTGCTTTTCCGTCTCCATACTGAGAGAGCATAACCCATTTATCAAGACTATCTTTTTTATTCTCAGTGTTTCTTACTTTACTTGATGTTCTTCTTACACTTATATTGGCGGGTAATTTTTTATTGACATTGTTGGTAATCTTTTGTGCTTCTGCTGTGCAAAAACCAACGGCAGCTAAACCTGATGAATCTTGTTGCATATATTTTTGCAAATCATTTTTAAGCACTTTACCTAGAGCATTGATAGCTTTTATTGCCTCATCTTTATGAATATTGTTTTCATTTGCATATATACCTAGAGTTAAAAGCGAGAAGAGCAGAACATATCTCATAAATAATACCTTTTGAGTCTGAAATTGACCACAATTGTAGACAAAAAAGACTAACAAAAAGATAAAGAAAAAAATATAGATAAGTATTTTTGCTTATTTTAATATAAGAAATATATAAAATTTTATTTAAAACCTACTGTTTTGGTCTAAAAATTTTGATATTTCTCTCGTCAGCTTCTATATACCTTGCTCCTATAAGATCTAGACAATATGGAATAGCAGGAAAAACAGCCTCTAGACATTCACGTATTGATTTTGGTTTTCCGGGAAGGTTGACTATGAGTGATTTTTCACATACTCCTGCACTTTGACGAGATAGAATGGCTGTTGGGACATAGCGAAGACTTATTGAGCGCATAAGCTCACCAAAACCAGGAAGCATTTTTTGACATACTGCTTCAGTCGCTTCAGGGGTCACATCTCTAGGTGCAGGGCCGGTTCCTCCTGTTGTAACAATAAGGTCACA
>JAFGVX010000034.1 GCA_016937775.1 Campylobacterales bacterium
CTAAATATTCCGGTAAAGTTCCACCACCGCTTATAGCCAAACGGAGTCTTCCTCCAAATTTTTCTTGAACAAGTCGAAGTTTTTTCTTGGCAATGGCATTTGGCAAATAGAGAAGAACAAGTTTTATCATCGGGATAATTTTTTTGTATGATGAGAGAAATGTATTTTGTGTAAATCTTGGAAGTTCATCTTTGATAACTCTAAGATTGTAATTATATGCAGTAGATATTTTTATGAGCTTTTTGAATATTTTTGCTTTTTCAGGTTCATTTTTTTCTAGTGTAGTGTTGATCTTCGTGTACATAGATTCCCAAAGTCTAGGAACGGTTGCGACAAGAGTTGGCTTATACTTCTCTAAATCAGCTGCAAAAGTTTTGATAGTAGAGTAAACGGTGCAACAGCCTTCAGATATAGAAAGATACTCGGCTGCGCGCTCAAACATATGCCATGATGGAAGGATTGAGACCCAAACATCATCACCCTTAAGTCCTATCAATCTTGGAAGATATAAGACATTGTGCATTATATTTTTATGAGTTAAGATAACTCCTTTGGGGGAGCCCGTCGTCCCTGAAGTATAGATGAGTGTGAACACATCATTCAAAAAAAGATTGTCTTTTAGTCCATAAAATTCCTCTATCTCATTGTGATAAATTTTTCTATTTTTTAAAAGATCAAGATAGGAGTAAGTATTGTCAAAAAGAGCGTGAAGCTGTTTCGCCTCTAATATAAAGATAGATTTTAGCTTGAATTTTTTTATCATTGTTTCATGTTTTTGATAGAGCGTTTCATCCTCGACTATCAAAAAATCACACTCTGAGTGCTCCATGATAAATTCTAGCTCACTCGTTGGCGTATCGCTTCCTCTTGGGATGCTAATCGCTCCAAGTGACATAAGTGCTAAGTCGGTGACCATCCACTCGTATCTATTATCACACAAGAACATTACTTTTGAGTTTTTTGCAATCTTTTTAGATCGAAATGCTTTTGAGAGAAGCAAAACATCTTCAAATAACTTTTCATATGTTATCGTATATTCTTTCTCTAAAGCGTTATATATAAAAGCTGTTTTGTCCCTATTTTTTTCATATGCCTCCAAAAACACATGAAACAAAGTAGTATCGCCCATCCGCACAATCCTAAAATAGTTTTGATGATATTGTATCTTTTTTTATTCAATTTTTGAGATCAAAGATAGTTTTAATATCATCAAAAGCAAAATCTAGACAACTTATAAGTGTTAAATTCTGCATTGTTTAAAGATGTTAATACGATAGATCACAAAGAGTATTTAGATGAATAAAGAAAAATAAAAGTGGGTACCCCCTTAAACAAAGATTTTTTTATCTTAATTTTTATACTTATGAGAATGTTACAGATGAAGAACTTGTAGATAATTGGTTGAAGATAAGCTATAGAACCTAGGTAGTTGCCATTGATTCCATAATAATTGATTAGTTTAATTATAATTAAGCATTATCCGATTTAAGTTTCCATTGGCTATACTTTTGTTTTTTTCAGGAGGTAGTGATGAAAAGATTTGTAGTAATGTCCTTGATGGCGACTGCGGCAATCACAGCAACAAATGCTGCAACAAATGCTGAGCTAGAAGAGAGAATCAGGGTTTTAGAGGAGATGGTCTACGGTCAGCAAAAAAAGATTAAAAATAATCAAAAAACGATTGTAGAAGTCAAAAAACATGATGCTTTTGATAATATCAAGTTTGGAGTAGATTTTAGAAACTCTATCGATATGTTAGATTATAAAAATAATATAACAGGAGAGAGTGCAAAGAATGACTCACTGCTTTCGAGTAGATTGTATCTTACGATGGCTGCCGCTCCGACAGATAAGCTGATCTTTAAAGGGAAGCTTGCGATCTATTCACTTTGGGGCGCACATCTTTTTGGAGAAGATTCAGGCCTGAAAGATTGGTCGGCAAGTTCAAAAGCAACCGATACGGTTATGAGAGTCAAAGAGGCATATTTTGTCTATTCTACAAAGTATGGAGAGCAACCTGTGAGTTATTCAATAGGTCGCCGACCTTCAACAGATGGTGTTTTGGCTAATTATAGAGAAAACAATCCTGAAGAGGGATCGCCTTTGGCTCATATTACAAATATGGAAGTTAATGGCTTAATGGTCAAACTTGATTGGGATAGATTTATTCCCGGAGCGTATACAAAACTAGTAGGTGGTCGTGCACATACGGGAGCCACAACAGGTGCTTATAGCATTGGATATACGACTCCATGGGGTCCAAATGCAGATAATGCTGATTCAGAAGATGACAATGTCGACTTCTTTGTGGCAGTTGGTGATGCATACAATAATGGTCAATATCAAGTGATGTATGAGTGGGCACATATATTTAATACAAAAGGTCAAAATGTTGACACGGGCAATACAGCAGTAGGTGCAGGAACGGCAGACCTTTTTGCTCTTGGATTTAAAGTTGACGGGATTGGCGATGACATCGATGGATTTTTAGCAAATACAACAGCGTTTATCTCCGGTGCATATACACACTATAGTGCGGATAATGGATATCAGATATTGGGTGCTGAGGGTGGAACTAGAAATGGTAGTTCTATCTGGGCGGGAGTTATCTTCCCCGATATGATTACAGAAAAAGGGAAGATAGGGCTTGAGTATAATCATGGGTCAAAATATTGGACTCCGATGACATGGGCAGAAGATACAGCCATTGGCTCTAAAATTGCAGTGCGCGGTGATGCATATGAAGCATATTGGAACTTCAATCTTTTTGGCGAAGAATATCTTCCAGCGCAGATTAGATATACTTACGTGCAACACGACTATACACCTACTATCAATTGTGCGGGTTGGGTTCCTGTAGAAGGCGTAGATATCACAGCTCAAGATCTCAGATTTTCTGTAAGTTACAAATATTAACACACATAAAGCTACAATCAATTTCTTGGTTGCAGCTTTATGTCTATTTCTTTCAATAGATAAATCCCGCAATCATACTCAAATAGTAAAAATATCTACATATTTTGATAAAAGTTGTTATCAAATAAGGTTAAGTCGGTAATATTTTGTATGGAATTTGCATGCAACTTGGGAAGATGTAAATAATTTTGGGGCTGTTTTTTTATCATAATCTATATTGAAAACCCCCTTTTATTGCTATTTAATCTGTTTCACTTTGTTACAATGCATTTCAAAGAGAAAAGCGCGAGGAGATAGTTAAAATAATTTAATTATCTTTTGGATACTATTATACATCTAAAGAATGAGTACTCACGCAATAAAAAGGGGTTTTCAATGACCGGTGAATTGTCGCACATTATTTCGGAACATCCATATTTTGGAGTGTTTGCATTTTTTATCGTAGCTGTTGTTGCTTTTCCTGCAACCTTGGTTCTTACAAGATTCATCAGCAGAAAGCTTGCCAAGCTTGATAGGGAAAAGCTAAAGTTGAGTATCTATGAATGTGGTCCTGAAGTTACGAAGCAGCCAAACAGTATATCTGTACAGTTCTATCTTGTAGCACTTCTTTTTATATTGTTTGATGTTGAGATTATCTTTATGGTTCCGTGGGCGATTGATTTTAAAGCACTTGGTTGGTTTGGTTTTGTCGAGATGGTACTTTTTATATTTTTACTTACAATCGGTTTTATCTATGCGTGGAAGAAAGGAGCTCTTGAATGGCACAACATAAAGTAAACTATACATCAAGCGCAGGCTTGCCTGTAGCATTGACAAGTATTGACAAGCTTGTCAATTGGGGAAGATCAAATTCGCTTTGGCCTTTGACTTACGGGCTAGCATGCTGTGCTATCGAGATGATGGCAAGCGGAGCTGCTCGATTTGACTTCGATAGATTCGGTACGATCTTTAGAGCAAGTCCAAGACAATCTGATGTTATGATTCTTTCGGGAACACTCTCTAAAAAACATGCAGAATTTACAAGAAGACTTTATGATCAGATGACAGAGCCGAAATGGGTCATTAGCATGGGAAGTTGTGCAAATACCGGCGGGATGTTTAACACTTACGCGACTGTTCAGGGCGTGGATAGAATCGTGCCTGTTGATATCTATCTTCCCGGATGCGCACCAAGACCGGAAACGCTTCAATATGCGCTTATGATGCTTCAAAAGAAGATTAGAAGAGAATCAGCCAATATGAATAAAAACGTAAAACAAAGGTTTGTATAATGAGAAAATATACACCAAAAGATACGCTCCAAAAGAAAGCTTACTATACCGATAGATTTTGGGTCGCTCCTAGAGTGCCTCGAGATGAAATCAAAGAAGAGACTCACTTCGCCGATGTTGTTAAAACGCTTCAAAAATATGTTAGTGAGAGTTATGTTGAACTTGGACAGCTCGTATTGCATATCAAGCCAAAGGATAATTTGGCAGTGCTAGAGTTGCTTAGAGATAAGTGTGGGTATGCGATGTGTAGTGAGCTCAGTGCAGTTGATTATTTGGCACAAAGCGGAGAGTTCGAGATATTTTATCAGATGCTCAATCTTACTTTGGCAAAAAGAGCACGAGTCGTATGCCGCATCAAACAAAACGAGTCCATAGAATCTATCGTACCGCTTTTTAAGATGGCAAATTTTGCAGAGCGTGAGATGTTTGATATGTTTGGTATTTATGTCAATAATCACCCCTACCTCAAACGTATTATTATGCCCGATGATTGGAGCGGACATCCATTACTTAAAACTTATCCGTTGCAAGGTGATGAGGCTGCCTCATGGTATGAAGTCGATAAGATATTCGGCAAAGAGTATAGAGATATCATCGGTCCTGAAAATAGAGATCCCGCTAAGGTAGATAGATACGATACACAAAGATTTTCACGAGTCGGTTATGAGGTGCCGTTCGGTGCTGATCCAAGCGTAGAGGCAGAGGCTAAAGAGATCGAATATAGTAAGACCGCTTTTGTCAATTATCAAAAAAAGCCAAAACAGCTTAAAAAGAAAAGATAGGATTAGCCATGCAAGTTACTACTAAATTAACACCATTTTTTGAGAACTTAAACTTTGAGCGTGAAGGCAACACTATGGTCATTAACTTCGGACCGCAACATCCTTCTGCTCACGGTCAGCTAAGACTTGTACTTGAGCTTGACGGCGAGCAGGTTGTGAAAGCCCTTCCGGATATCGGCTATCTCCACAGAGGCGTTGAGAAGATGGCGGAAAATATGACCTATAATGAATTTTTGCCAACAACAGATAGACTTGATTATATCGCTTCAACTTCAAATAATTATGCGTATGCAATAGCCGTTGAAAAACTTTTAGGGATAGAGGCTCCAAGACGTGCACAGGTTATCAGAACGATGTTACTTGAACTTAATCGTATCATGTCGCATCTCTTTTTTCTTGCAACACATGCGCTTGATGTCGGGGCAATGAGTGTCTTTTTATATGCATTTAGAGAAAGGGAGTATGCAATGGATTTAATGGAATCCTATTGCGGAGCGAGACTTACTCATTCGGCTGTTCGTATAGGCGGTGTGCCTCTCGATTTACCTACGGGTTGGCTTGTTGAACTTCAAGCATTCTTAGAGAAAATGCCTGAGAACATCAAGCTCTATGAGGATCTTTTAACCGAAAATAGAATTTGGAAAATGCGACTTGAGAATGTCGGTGTTATTTCTGCCGAGGATGCACTTTCTTGGGGCTGTACGGGTCCTATGCTTAGAGGTTCGGGCGTTAAGTACGATATTAGAAAAGAGGAGCCTTATGAACTTTACGGAGAGTTGGAGTTTGATGTTCCTGTGAGTGATCGATGTGATAGTTATGGGAGATATAGACTCTATATAGAAGAGATGAAACAATCTGTAAAAATACTTCATCAGCTTATCCCTATGCATGAAGAGAGTGAGCCACAGTTGATGGCGCACGCTCCTAAGTACATCTCCGCTCCAAAAGAAGAGATTATGACGCAAAATTATGCACTCATGCAGCATTTTGTCTTAGTTACACAAGGGATGCGACCGCCTAAAGGGGAAGTGTATGTGCCTACAGAGTCACCAAAAGGAGAACTCGGGTTTTACATCAAATCAGAGGGGGAGCCGTATGCATATAGACTTAAATGCAGAGCGCCGAGTTTTTTCCATACGGGGCTTTTACAAAAGATGTTGGTCGGATCGTATTTAGCCGATGTTGTTACGATTATAGGAAGTACCAATATCGTATTTGGTGAGGTTGACAGATGAAAAGATATGATTTAAGAGATTTGCATAAAGATTTCTATAAAAGAATGATAGAACTTATTGATAGTGATCTAAGTGGTGGAGAAGTAGGCATATTTCTTTTTGAGATCGGTGATTTTTCTTCTGTGCAAAAGAGTGCGGATATTATTAAAAAGCATAAGCATGAGCTTTTAAATTCGCTTAAGTTCAATGAAGTTGATTGGACGATAGTAATTAGGAAAAAGGCTGATTAATGTCTAAGACTATTTTCTCAACCTGGAGGGATGAATTTGTTGACAATAGATACCTAAGCGGTAATACTTGTCAAGTTTCATCTTTCAAATTGCCAAGAGATTATAGTGTCGATAAAAAATCAAAAGCATTTATAGGCTGGGACGGTGTTGCGATATTTGATGAGGATGTCGATGTTGTAAGGCTTGCATGTGAGTATGCTGCGCAGTATCAAAAATATTCTGAAGCCTGCGGAAGATGTGCACCGGGAAGATGGGGTGGACGTATTTTGTATGATCTGCTAGATAAGATAGCAAGAGGCGAAGGTTCACAAGCAGATATCGAACACCTTAAAGAGGTGAGTGAGACGATGATGATAACATCAAAATGTGAGATAGGACGAACGACACCGAAGCCTATTTTGGATCTGATTGAACACTATAGAGAAGAGTTTGATATACTTATCGAAAAGCAGATACCTTCAAAAGATTATACAAATGAAGATATAAATTATATCGCAAAAGTAACCGCTCCGTGTATGGATATGTGTCCTGCGCACGTTGATATACCTGCATATATCGAAGGTGTACGTGATATGCAGTTTGATAAATCTTTACAATCAACAAGACAAACAATGCCTTTGGCGCATACTTGCGGAAGAGTATGTCCACATCCTTGCGAAGATGCGTGTCGTAGAGCAAATCTTGATGAGCCTATCTCTATCATGGAGCTTAAACGTATCGGGGCTGATTTTGAAACGGATCACTCTTTGCCGTGGCAACATCCAAAAGAGCCTCAACCATTTCGAAATGACGGAAAAAAAGTAGCGATTATCGGAGCAGGTCCCGCAGGACTCACGGCAGCGTATTATCTTGCGCTTGAAGGGATAAAGGTTGATATCTTTGAAGAGTTACCGGTACTTGGAGGTGAGGTTGCCGTTGGAGTACCTGAATATCGGATGCCGATCGAAAAATACAACAAAGATATACAGCTTGTTACTTCAATGGAAGCCGTGGATGTTTATACAAATACAAGAGTGGATGCAGCAAAACTTAAAGAGCTTGATAGCGAGTATGATGCGACGCTTTTGGCATTTGGCACACGGCTTTCTAAAAAAGTAAGAGCCGAGAATGAACGCTTAGATATGGAAGGATATTGGGGTGCTATAGCGATGCTTGATAAAGTAAATTTATGGCACAAATATCGCATAGGTTCTCCTGTAAGTGAAGATCTTAAAGATAAGGTTGTCGTTTGTGTGGGTGGTGGCTTTACATCGATGGATGTCGTACGATGTGCCGTAAGAGAGGGTGCAAAAAAAGTCATTATGCTCTATAGAAGAGACGAGAAAACGATTATTAGAAATACGACTTATGAGGAGTATCATGAGGCTGTTGAAGAGGGTGTTGAATTTATCTTCCACTCAGCCGTTGAGCGAATATTTGATGAAGACAACAAACTTAAAAAATTACTCATTAATAGATTTGAGCTTGTTCCTTCTCCTCAGGGTGGCAGAGCAGAGCTTGTAAAGATAGAGGGAGGAGATTTTGAGATAGAGTGTGATTATCTCATTCCCGCCGTTTCTCAATCGGCCGATTTGACATTGTTGCCAAAGGAGTGGGATATAGAACTTACCTCTTGGGGAACATTGCAAACTAACGGTAAAGATTATATGACATCACGTCCAGGACTTTTTGCGGCGGGTGATTGCGAATATGGTCCAATGACGATTGTTAATGCGGTTGGTCAAGCCAAAAGAGCAGCTTCTGTGATATCAAGATATATCTATAGCGGAACAATCAGTCTCAATGATGATGAGATTATGGAAGATCATCTCAGAGAGTTGAATGTTTATGATAAAAACGAGAAGATTACAGGCTGGATGCAGGAACAACCAAGAGAGCAGAGTAAAAAACTCTCAGTCGCCCAAAGAGTTGACAACAATAAAGAGGTCAATTTGGGCTTTAGTGGAGAAGAAGCACTTGCTGAGGCACAACGGTGTATGCGATGTTACTATATATCGATGGCGGTGGTGTAGTGATGGTAAAGAAGAGCGATATGGCACAATATGTAAATATAACCATTGACGGTAAAAATTGCATAGGCAAGCAAGGCGATACTATACTTCAAATCGCAAGAGCAAATGATGTTTATATCCCAACATTATGTTATCTTAGTAAAGTGAAGCCGATTGCATCATGTAGAATGTGTCTTGTGGAGATACAAGGTTCTGAAGGAGTAGTGCTCTCATGTCAAGAGAGAGCTGTGGAAGGTACCGTTATTACAACCGATAGTAAAATGCTTTACAAGCATAGACAAAATATCATGAAGCTCTTTGGCGTCAATCATCCGCTTGAGTGTGGCGTATGTGATAAAAGTGGAGAGTGTGATCTACAAAATAAAACTTTAGAGTTTGATGTAGCAACACAAAATTTTTGCGCGAAAGAGTCAGATAAAAAGGTTGAGAATTGGGGGTTTATAAGCTATGATCCTTCTTTGTGTATCGTCTGTGAAAAATGTGTACGTATTTGCAATGAGATCGTAGGTGAGAGCATACTTGAAGTGGCAGTCGGCGGATATAAATCAAGGATTATCAATACAAACAAAGAGGCTGATTGTAGCAATTGTGGCGAGTGTATGGCGGTTTGTCCCGTGGGAGCTCTTACAAATAGTGAATTTAAATATAGCTCTAATGCGTGGGAGCTTGAGCGAATTCCGGCAACATGCGTACATTGTAGCAGCGGATGCCCGCTTTACTATGAGGTAAAGCCTTCAAGTACTGCAAATAGAGAAGAGAGTATCTATAGGGTGACAAATCCGTTTGAATTTAGTTCGCTTTGTGGAGCCGGACGATTTGCTTATGATTTTGCCAACAAAGATGCGAAGAAAGACAAAGAAGCTTTTACAAGGGCACTTAAGGCATTTGAGGGAGCAAAAAGCATACGCTTTAGTGCAAATATTACTAATGAAGAGGCACTTATTTTACAAAAACTTAAAGAGAAGAAGGGCTATAAACTCATCTGTGATGAGGCAAGAAATTATCAAAAATTTTTGGCTGCTTATAGTATGGTAAGCGGAAAAAGTCTCTATAGTGGTGATCTTGCAACGCTTAAAGATTCCGATGCAATTATAATCTTTGGAACACGTATCAATGATGATAATCCGATGGTCAAATATCATATATCTATGGCGAGTAAATGGCATAGAGCAAGAGTGGCATATTTGCACCCCATGGAAGATGTGAGTATGAGCAAGATTGTAACACAATTTATCAAATATGAAGTTGGGAGCGAAGAGGGCGTTGTGGCACTTTTAGCAAACGCATTTTTGAGTGATTTAAGACTCTCTGATGCCGTAAAAGAGTATCTAGAGTCTTTAGATGTAGGTAATTTAAGTGCAGAGAGTAATGTCGGCGAAGAGGAGCTTGAAGGGTTGGTAAACTCTTTTGAGAAAAAAAATACTTTCTCATTTGTCATAGGAGCTGATTTGTATGCGCATCCAAGAGCTCAAGAGATAGCAAAAGTGCTTGCACTTTTCGAGAAGTATCTAGATTGTAATGTGATACTTACTCCGCCGGCAAGTAACGCTTTGGGTGTTGCTTTGATATGTAATCTTGATGATGAAGATGTCAATGAACAGAGTATAGGTTACAATGTAAAAGGTGATTTTACATTAGGCTCTTTAGGCGAAGTTGATCTAGATATGCCTGCGCTTAATCAGCAAGAAGGAACGCTCACTACCATAGATAAACGCGTGGTTGCTACACATGTTGCGCTCCCCTTTGGTGGTTATGTGCTTAACGATATAGCAAATGCATTAGGATTGGAAACAGAATATACGATTGATTATACAAAAGAGCTTCCAAAAAGAAGCGGTTATAAAGCAGTTGAATTTGATACATTGAATCATGAATTTTCAAAAGAGGGGAATGATATAAGAGGATATCTGCTTGAGACTAAAGATGTAAAAATCGATGAAATATTTGAAGAGATAGAAGAGCTTCCCGCATATGACGGGGGTGTCGTTTATTGGTGTAATGAGGGGATACATTTTACATATAATACACTCTATAAATATCCTGCAAGTAAATATCTTAAAGGCTCAAAACAGTTTGCCGTAGCTATGAAAATAAGTGACGGGGAGGAGCTTATTTTTGAAAATGAAAAGAGGCAGTATAGGCGAATTTTTAAACTTGATGAAACGATGAAGGGAACGATAGCAATAACCTCAAGCGTTACGGAGCCACTCGAGGTATCAAGTTTTAAAAATTACAGATATACTTTGATGAAATTACAAGAGGACGGGGTAATTAGATGAATCAAAATGAAGTGAAGATCAAGATTGACGGCGTTGAATGTATAGCTAAAGAGGGTGAGTATATACTCAATATTGCAAGAGCAAACGGTATATATATTCCTGCTATTTGTTATATCAGCAGATGCTCTCCTACGCTTGCTTGCCGTATATGTCTTGTCGAGGCTGACGGTAAAAGGGTTTATGCATGTAATGCAAAAGCAAAAGATGGTATGGACGTCACAACAAGTAGTGAAGAGATACTTGAAGAACGAAAAGCGATTATGAATGTTTATGATATAAATCATCCCCTTCAGTGTGGCGTTTGCGATCAAAGTGGAGAGTGTGAACTACAAAATTATACTCTTGAGCTTGGCATCGATTCACAAAACTATGCAATTCTGGACTGCAAAAGAGAGAGCACAAACTTTAGTAGTGTATTACATTATGATCCGGGTCTTTGTATCGTATGTGAACGTTGTGTGACAATCTGTAAAGATATGGTCGGAGATAATGCGCTCTCAACAGGACCTAGAGATGGAGCTGAGATTGATAAAGAGCTCAAAGAGAGTATGCCAAAAGATGCATATGCCATGTGGAATAAACTGCAAAAATCTCTCATCGTACCAAGTAATGGGACTGATCAGACAAACTGTAGTGATTGTGGTGAGTGTCTTTCTGTGTGTCCTGTAGGTGCGCTTGTAAGTAGAGATTTTGTTTATAGTTCTAATGCGTGGGAACTTAAACGCATTCCCGCAACCTGCTCACATTGCAGTAGCGGATGCCAAATATTTTACGAGACGAAACCAACCTCTATTAGTGACAGAAGCGATAAGATATATAGAGTGACCAATGAGTGGAACTATGTATCACTTTGTGGTGCAGGACGTTTTGGATATGACTTTGAAAATAGCAGTGCCACAAAAGACGAAAAGCAGTTTGCAAAAGCGATTATAGCGTTAAAAGAAGCAAAAGCAATTCGATTTAACTCAATTATTACAAACGAAGAAGCAGCAATGCTACAAACTCTTAAAAAAGAACTCGGACTCAAACTTATCAACCCCGAAGCAAAAGCATTCCAAAGCTTTTTGAGAGATTTTGAAAGTTACCGCGGAGAGACTCTTTATAGAGGAAACTATAAAGAGATGATGAGCGAGAGCAACTTCATCATCAGTGTAGGCAGTGCACTCAGACATGATAATCCGAATGTGCGCTATGTTTTCAACAACATTCAAAAGCTCAATAAAGGAGCAGGACTTTATTTTCATCCGGTAGGTGATACACTCATAGAGTCACTCGGTAAAAATGTTACACCTATTTATCATAATGCAGGTTTGGAGGAGTATGCACTCTATCTCATCCTTGATCTTTTTGCATCAAAAGAGGAGCTTCCAAAAGAGATAAGAACATATCTTGAGAGCTTCCATAAAAAAAGTACGAAAATAGTTAAAGAGACCATAATGGAAGATATCACAGAGACGGTTGTTGATGAAGAGACAGGTGAGAGTAAAGAGGTTACAAAGAAAAAACCGAAAATAGTTGAAAAAGAGGTTGAATATATAGAAAACGGATTGGCAACACTTTTGAATGCCCCCGAAGGATTTGATGATATATTTGAAAAGATGACGGCAAAAGCAGATGATTTTTCTATGGTTGTAGGAGAAGACTTCTATGTACATCCACGTGCTGAAAATCTCGTAAAGCTCTTAGCGCTTATCGAAAAATATACGCAGATAAAAATAGCACTTATCCCGCCAAAAACAAATTCTTTAGGTGTTGCGCTTATTTGTGATCTTGATGAAAAAACAGATGGATACACCATAGGTTACAATGAAAACGGCGATTTTAGATTGAGTGCGCTTGGTGATGGGGATTTGGATATGCCTGCGCTTAACCAACAAGAGGGAACATTTACCAATATGCATAAAAGAGTCGTGCCGACAAATGCCGCACTTTCATATGAGGGTTATGAACTTAATGATATCATGAATGCTCTAGGACTCGGTGAACGATTAAGTGTTGATTGGACAAGTAAACTTCCTGTAAGAAAAGGTTTTGAAGCTCTCTCTTTTGATGCACTTCCAAACGGTTTCACAAATGCAGGCGAAGAGCTTAGAGGCTATATGCTTAAACAAAAAATAAGCAAACCAAAAGATTATGAAGTTGAAAAACCAGATGAGAGCATTCAACTCAAAGGTGATGTAGCCTATAGATGCAATCCGCAAAGACAGTTTAATGATTTCACAAACAAGGCACATCAAATCTCTGAACCGTTTGCTTTGTATGTGAGCGAGGAAAAAGCTCAATCTTTAGGCACAAAAGTAAAAGTCGAAATAGGGAATATTTCTCTTGAGCTTCCTGTCGCGGTGGACAATAAGATGAGTGGTGATGTAGTAAAAATCCCGGATTTTTTAAGTTCAAAAGATGTCTATTCTCTTTTTGACAAGGGAAGATTTAAACAAGTTAAGATAAGCGAGGTATAAGATGGATCCATTGATTTTAGGAACGATTATAAAAATAGTTTTGGTTCTTGCAATTGTTTCAGCATTAGCCGGATTCGGTACATATTTGGAGCGAAAAGTACTTGCATATATGCAACGCCGTATAGGTCCTGCGCATGTTGGACCTTTTGGGCTACTTCAAATAGTTGCTGATGGGATTAAACTATTGACAAAAGAGGATATCATTCCGCAAAATGCAAATAGATTTATATTTATGATAGCGCCCGCAGTTACTGCAGCGACTGCATTTATAGCACTCTCGGCCGTTCCACTTTTTCCTACATTTACAATTCCTGAGTATTTTCCGCTTGTGGGTGGAGCTATTGTCCCCTCAACCATTTCGGATATTAGCATAGGGATACTGTTTTTACTCGGTGTGATGGGTTCCGGACTCTATGGCCCGCTTTTAGCAGGTATGGCACAGGCAAATAAGTGGGGGATTTTAGGTTCAGCAAGAACAGCGGTTCAATTTTTGAGCTATGAAGTTATCACGGGGCTCTCTTTGCTTGCTCCTATAATGCTTGTGGGATCACTTTCGCTCATCGATTTTAACAATACGCAAATAGGTGGCGTAGGTTCATGGATTATATGGCAACAACCGGTTGCGTTTGTACTCTTCTTGATAGCCGGTTTTGCAGAGACCAACAGAACACCGTTTGACCTTTTGGAACATGAAGCAGAGATTGTCTCAGGGTATGCTACGGAGTATAGTGGTATGCGATGGGGTATGTTCTTCATTGGTGAATATGCAAATATGATTACGATTTCGCTTATGGCTTCTATTATATTTGTCGGTGGATATGCACCGCTTGGATTTATCCCTGGTTGGATAGCGATTTTACTTAAGGTGACATTTTTCTTTTTCTTGATGCTGTGGGTAAGGGCTTCTTGGCCACATGTAAGACCTGACCAGTTGATGTGGTTTTGTTGGAAAGTTTTGATGCCTATAGCAGTTATTAATGTAGTAATCACCGGTATTGTGGTGATGATATGAATGGGGATGTAGAGATGAATGAAAAACAAAGATATATAACACTGGATCTAGGTGGTGCTCCTATGACACCGTGGTGCCGATTTAAAAGAGTTGTAAAAAGAACATTTAGGATAGAGCTCTTTATTGGTCTTTGGGTCACCATTAGAGAGATGTTTAAAACTCTTTTTATGGGTAAAAGTCACACGACAAAATACCCTTTTGAAAAGATGCCTATTTCTTCAAGATACCGCGCGATACATGATATGCTTCGGTTGCTTGAAAGCGGACATTATAGATGCATAGGGTGTGGACTTTGTGAAAAGATATGCATATCAAATTGTATCGCAATGGAGACACGATATGATGAAAATCAAAGAAAAGAGGTAAGCGGATATACTATCAATTTCGGTCGATGTATCTTCTGCGGATATTGTGCTGAAGTTTGTCCTGAGCTTGCTATCGTTCATGGTGCACGTTATGAAACTGCAAGTGAGCAAAGAGCGAGCTTTTCTCTCTTTGAGGATATGCTTACACCGATAGACAAACTCAAAGAACAAAAAGAGTTTGAAGGATATGGTGCTCCGAGTCCTTGGGCAGATAAAAATATCAAAAAAACGCCTTTAGCGTACTAAAGTGAGGAGCTGATATGTTTGAACAAATTGCATTTTATTTTTTCTCTGCGGCAACAGTCGTTTTGTTTTTAATCACGGCATTTAGTAAAAATGTACTTTATGCGATGAGTGCGCTTGCTGCGGGAATGGTTATGATATCCGGCTTTTTCTTTCTACTCGATGCTGATTTTTTAGGTGCTGTGCAGCTTATAGTCTATGTAGGGGCAGTAATGGCATTGTATGCATTTGGGATGATGTTTTTTGATGCAACCAAGGATGTCAAAGAGAAAAATGCACCTTCGTATCTTGTTGTTTTGCTCGGAGGACTCTCAGCGTTGCTTTTAGTTGTAATGTTTGCAGCACCGATTTTGGGATCAAATATCGAAGCTTCATACCCACCAATCGAAGGAATCAGCAACCCTAAGTCTGTCGGATTGGTGCTTTTTACAAAATATCTCATCCCATTTGAGGTAGCCGCACTTATGTTACTTGTAGCAATGATTGCAGGCATCATACTTGCCGGTAAAAAAATGGATATCTCATTGACGGATATAGAAGAGGATATTGCAATATCCGAAGAAGAAGAGATGAGCTTAGATGAAAAGGATGGGGAAAAATGATAGGATTAAATCACTACTTGATAGTATCGGGATTGCTTTTCTCGATAGGTTTGATGGGTGTTATTAGAAGAAAAAATCTTTTAATGCTTTTTTTCTCGACAGAGATTATGCTCAATGCAGCCAATATCGCTTTTGCTGCTGCAAGTTATTTCTATAATGATCTTGCCGGACAGATGTTTGCATTTTTTATTGTTGCTATTGCAGCAAGTGAGGTTGCGGTTGGGCTAGGGCTTTTGATCCTAATATACAAAAAGAACGGTACGCTTGATCTTGATGATCTTGCTACAATGAAAGGGTAGGTATGGAAAATCTTGTATATATTGCACTTTTTGCACCGTTTGTCAGTTCACTTTTTGCACTGATGTTTGTCATGGTGCCTAAACAGACATTTGTCGGGATTGTGGCGTCTATGCTATTGTTCATATCATTTTTGGCCTCTTCTATATTGGCGTATCATATTGTGATGACCAATGAAGTGATTTATGTAAGGATGATGGACTGGATTGTTGTCGGTAATCTCTCCATTCCTTTTGGATTCGTAGCAGACCATGTGAGTGTGACGATGATGGTTGTTGTGAGTTTGGTTTCAACCGTTGTACATATCTACTCTATAGGCTATATGGATCACGATAGAAGTTTCAATAGATTCTTCTCTTATCTTTCCGCATTTGTTTTCTCTATGATGGTGCTAGTGATGAGCGATAATTTTGCAGGACTCTTTATAGGCTGGGAAGGTGTCGGCGTGTGTTCATGGCTACTTATCGGTTTTTGGTATCACAAAAAAGATGTTACAAGAGACATTAATCCGTCTATCTCTCCTTCTTGGGCCGCCAATGAAGCATTTATCATGAATCGTATTGCCGACCTTGGTATGCTTGTAGGGATTTTTATCATCTTTTGGAATACGGGTTCACTACAATATGATGTTGTGTTTCCAAAACTCTCAGAGATAGCGGTTATATCTCCTGAGATTCTGATCACTGCGGCGATTGCACTTTTTATTGGTGCGATGGGGAAATCAGCACAATTCCCACTTCATACTTGGTTGACTGATGCGATGGAGGGGCCAACACCGGTTTCTGCTCTTATTCATGCGGCAACCATGGTTACCGCAGGTGTATTTTTAGTCATTCGTGCCAATCCTCTTTTTGGAATGGAAGAAGTCGCAGGAGTAAGCTATTTCATCGCTTCGCTTGGAACATTTGTGGCATTTTTTGCAGCATCTATGGCGCTTGTCAATAGAGACTTGAAACGAATCATCGCGTTTTCAACACTCTCTCAACTTGGATATATGTTCGCAGCAGCAGGTCTTGGTGCATATTGGATAGCACTCTTTCACCTGGCGGCACATGCATTTTTTAAAGCGCTTCTCTTTTTGGGCGCAGGAAATGTTATGCATGCCATGCATGATGAGCTTGATATCTTTAAGATGGGTGGTTTACGTAAAAAAATGCGATGGACTTGGGGCTATATGGGGCTTGCCTCTTTGGCACTTGCGGGCATATGGCCACTTGCCGGATTTTACTCAAAAGATGCAATTATAGAGAGTGCATTCAATGAAGGAAATCTAATTCTTTGGGCGATGCTTGTAATCACAGCAGGAATGACAGCATTTTATAGTTTTAGACAGGTCTTTTTGACTTTTCATGGTGATGAGCGTTATAAAGAGTTTGGGATCCATCCGCATGAGATGTATAAGTATGTGCTCATAGGAATGAGCCCACTCGCGATTTTAGCCGTAGTGGCAGGATGGGGAAAAGATTGGTTTGAAGGTTTTGTGACAAATTTATTGCCTGCATATAAGATGAGTGAGCATACACATCATTTGGTGACAACACTCACTATCATAGTCTCCGTATTTGCCGTAAGTGGTATACTCATTGCGGCATTTAAATATATACGAGGACTCAAAAGAAGTGAAAAGATGGAAAATAGTTTTATCTATAGACTTTTAGCAAACCAATACTATATACCGCAACTTTATGCCGAGATGATATCAAAACCGTATGCAGAACTTTCAAATATATTTTGGAAAAGCATAGATATGAAAATTGTAGATGCCACTGTTGATGCAATAGCAAATATAGTATATAAGAGCGGTGATGGATCGAGAAAGATGCAAAGCGGTAATCTATCAAATTATTTAGCATGGATGACTTTTGGCGCAGTAGCACTACTTATTGCTGCTTTGATCTCATCGGTTTTAGGGTAAGGGAGAGAGAATGGATAATATTTTAAGCGTGTTGATATTTTTTCCGGCGATTGCAGGATTGCTTGGATTTGTAATTGATAAAAATAGTATAAGAGCGTATGGCATCAGTGTAACTGTGATTGAGTTTGTACTTTCTCTCGTTTTGTGGGCGAGTTTTGACGGGACGAGTGCAGCAATGCAGTTTGTTGAACTTGTTCCAATCGTGCCTGATTTTGGGATAAGTTATTATGTTGCAGTCGATGGAATCAGTCTTTTTTTAGTTATTATGACAACGCTTATGACACTTATCGGAATTATTAGCATGAGCGTAAAGAGTGAGATTAAAAATATGGTCATTACCCTTCTCTTTTTGGAAATGACGATGATTGGTGTATTTGTTACATTAGATGTGATAGTCTTTTATCTCTTTTGGGAGCTTTCATTGGTTCCAATGCTCTATATCATCGGCGCATGGGGCGGACCGCTTAGGGTTTACGCAGCTATAAAATTCTTTTTATATACTTTTACAGGCTCTCTTATTATGCTTGTGGGTATCCTCTTTTTAGCTTTTACATATCATGATGCTATGGGTGGTTATGATAATGTTGGTGTATGGAGCTTTGCTCTGACTGATTGGTATCAGTTGAAGTTGGATGTTGATGTGCAGCTATGGCTTTTTGCAGCATTTTTTATCGGCTTTGCCATTAAAGTTCCGATGTTTCCCTTTCACACATGGTTGCCGTATGCGCATGGGCAAGCACCGACTATCGGTTCAGTTATACTTGCGGCTGTGCTTCTTAAGATGGGGACATACGGATTTGTGCGATTTTCTCTCCCGCTCTTTCCTGATGCTTCGGTGATGATGATTGTTCCTATTGCAGTTATTGCTATTATTATGATTATCTATACGGCAATGGTTGCCTATGCACAAGAAGATATCAAGCAGGTCATTGCGTATTCTTCAGTATCGCATATGGGGATTATCATGCTTGGTGCATTTGCTATGAATACGCAAGGGATTAGCGGTTCGATATTCCAAATGCTCGCACACGGTATCGTCTCGGGCGCACTGTTTATGCTTGTTGGAATGTTGTATGATAGAAGGCATACGAAACTCATGAGTGAGTTTGGTGGTCTCGCGCTTGTGATGCCACGTTATGCGATGATATTTGGTATCATGCTTATGGCATCGGTCGGATTGCCACTTACTATGGGATTTGTAGGAGAATTTTTAGTACTTATAGGCTTCTATAATGTATCGCCGATATTGACAATCTTAGCAGGTACCTCAATTATCGTCGGAGCTGTATATATGCTCTCTCTTTTCAAAAAAACATTCTTTGGTGAGCTTACCAATGAAAAAAATAAAAATCTTCTCGATCTTGATGCAAGAGAGACATTTTCGCTTGTACCGCTTGTACTTATAGTGATTTGGTTAGGGGTTTATCCAACGCCAATACTCAAACCTATAGATGTTTCTGTTGCAAGTATGTTAGAGCTTATGGAGGCAAAGGCAACAAAACCGAAAACAAAAGAATTTATTGCTTCAATGCGATCAGATAATAAGGAGGAGAACTAATGTTAGGTCAAATTTCTATTACGATGCAAGAGCTCAATCTCCAGACTCTGATCCCGATGTTGATCCCGATTTGTGGTGGATTGCTCATACTTATAATCGATCTTATCAAAGAGAATCTTCATAAATCATTCTATGTCATGATGACGATATTGATCCTGTTTGTGGATTTTGGTTCCGTTTTAAGTTTAGTTGTTAACGATAGGGGCTTCTTTGATGTGATACTCGTTGATGGTATTGCCATAGTGACACAGTTACTTATCCTTGTTACTTCTATGCTATTTATCCCGCTTGCACTCACTTCAAAAAGATTCCATGAGTTCTCATATCCTGAGTTTTTTGCTCTCTTTTTATTTATGATTGCAGGCTTTCAATTTATGGTAACAAGTGATAATCTCATACTTATTTTTGTAGGTTTAGAGACAGCTTCACTTTCACTCTATACGCTTATCGCGATGCACAATAGAAGTAACTCATACGAAGCGGCAGTTAAATATTTTACTATGGGTGCAGTTGCGGCAGGTTTCTTTGCAATGGGATCGGCGCTTATTTATGCAACAACAGGAAGTGTTGAATTGTATGCTATCAAAGATGTTTTGGGTGAGCGTATCAATGAGCCGGGATTGTTATTTGTTATTATAGGTGGCGGTATATTGCTACTTGTTTCTTTTGCTTTTAAGATATCGCTCTTTCCTTTCCATACATGGGTACCTGATGTGTATGAGGGTGCGTCCGCACCACTTGCAGGCTATATGTCAATTGTGCCGAAGATCGCTACATTTGTTGTTGCACTTCGTGTTTTTGGAGTCTATATAGATCTTGGTATCGAACCTATCAGAATTATCATTATGACACTTGCCGTGCTTACCATGACACTTGCAAATATCATGGCACTTGTACAAGAGGATGTCAAAAGAATGCTTGCGTATTCGTCTATTTCTCATGCAGGCTTTGTTATGGCGGCTCTAGCACTTGGTACGACAAAAGGAAATGTCGGTATATTTGTTTATTATGCGCTCTTTATGTTTACAAATTTGGGAGCATTTACAATGCTTTGGATATCTCGTCACAAAAAGAGACGTTATAGTTTGAGATTTGACCATCCGTATGAAAAATTTGCAGGACTTATAAAAGTAATCCCTATGGGCGCTGTGGTAATGGCGCTCTTTATGCTTTCACTTGCCGGTGTTCCGCCGTTTTCTGTATTTTGGGGAAAACTCTATGTTATGAGTGCAGCTGTAGATGCAGGTTACATATGGCTTGCTATTGTCATGGGACTCAATAGTGCTGTTGCAGCATATTACTACCTAAAACTTATTGTTTATATGTTTCTCAAAGAGCCAAATAGAGATATGAACACGGTTTATTATAACATTTCAAAACCACTTATGGTTATCATTGGTATCGCCGTTATTGTAACCGTAACATCGGTCTTTTTCTTCCAACAGCTTCTTTCGTATGTTACCTATATGATAGACTATTCTGTTATCTAAGATTTAGGGCGCGTAAATGCGCCCTAGAACATTCCCATAATCTTTTCGTAAATCGTATCATTTTGGGCACTTATCTTTTTTTTAAATTGTGTTCTGTTAAATGTGTTTTGTCTTTTGGCGAGCTGTCTTGTGTGTATAGAAATCAACTCGACAAGCTCTTTTTGATCTATCTTATCATCTAAAAAATCAAGTGTCTCTTTGATACCTATTGCTTTCATGCAATGAGGCTCAATCCCATACTTCTCTTTGAGGTGATACACTTCTTCTATAAGCCCCTTTTGCAACATCATCTCGGTTCTTTTTTCTATGCGTTTAAAAAGGTAATCTTTTTCTATGCTAATCTCGTAGATAGGGAGTATATCTTTTATGATAGCCTGCGGTGGATTTTTCTTAAAATAGAGACTAGGAAGCAAATCGGAAGCAAGATAGACACTTAGTGCTTTTTCTATCCTATAGCGGTCATTTCTTGCTATTTTAGACATATATTGCGGATCGATTTGAAAGAGCATATCATAACTTTTAGAGATATCCCTAAGCATATCTTCAAGTTGCTTGCGTGTATCATCTGTAAGCTTTGGCGTTTGGCTTATACCATCTAAAAGCATTTTAAGATAGAAGCTTGTTCCGCCGACAATAATAAGCGTTCGTTTTTGCGCTTTAGATTGTTCATAAATCTCTTTATAAAGTTGCATATATATCGTGACATCAAAAGGCTCATCTACGGATATCAGATTGATCCCGTAATGCTCAACGCCATCCATTTCTTCATATGACGGCTTTGCAGAAGCGATATCAATCTCCTTATAGATAGCAAGTGAATCGAGTGATAAGATATCGGCATCAATCTCTTTTGCAATACGTATAGCAAGCGCACTTTTACCACTCGCCGTAGGTCCTATGATGGCTAATTGTCTTGGATGATTATACATAAGCGTAATGATAACATAATAAATATCTTATGCTATAATTCATTCAAAAAAGAGGGGCAATGGGAGAGAAAAAACTGCATCTTGTAAGCCTTGGATGTACTAAAAATCTTGTTGATAGTGAAGTAATGCTCGGCAGACTCTCACACTACAACATTACTGACGATCCAAGCAGTGCCGATGTCATCATTGTCAACACCTGTGGTTTTATAGAAGCTGCCAAAAGTGAATCACTTGAGACGATTATGGAGCTTCACGGTATACGCAAAAAAGGCTCTTTACTCGTTATAAGTGGCTGTTTAAGCGAGAGGTACAAGAAGGAACTTCAAGGAGAGTTACATGAAGTTGACATATTTACAGGTGTTGGCGATTATGACAAAATAGATACACTTATAGAACAAAGAAAAAGTCTTTACTCGCCGGAAGTTTTTTTAGCTGATGAAAATATTTCAAGAGTCATCACAGGATCAAATTATCATGCGTATATTAAGATAGCCGAAGGATGTAACCAATCTTGTTCATTTTGCGCTATTCCCAATTTCAAAGGCAAATTACATTCAAGAAGTATCGATTCAATCATAAAAGAGGTCACATCTTTAGTCGCTAGAGGTTATTGGGATTTTAGTTTTATCTCACAAGATAGTTCAAGTTACGGTAGGGATATAGGATTGAAAAACGGTCTCATAGAGCTTATAAATGCAATAGAGCAAATAAAAGGCGTTAAAAGTGCAAAGATACTCTATCTTTATCCAAGCACGACAACATTTGCACTTATTGATGCAATCGCAGATTCAAGTGTCTTTCAAACATATTATGATATTCCTATTCAGCATAGTGATGAGGAAATGCTCAAGATCATGAAGCGTGGATTTGGTGAAATAAAAACGAAAGAACTTCTAAAGCATATGCGCTCAAAAGAGAACGCTTTTATAAGAAGTACTTTCATCGTAGGACATCCGGGAGAGAGTGATGAAGCATTTGAAGGACTTTGCGAATATGTGAGGAATTTCGGGTTCGATCGATTTAATGTCTTTGAATATTCTAACGAAGAGGATACTGCAGCTTTTAATATGGAGCAAGTCGACCCTAAGATCATAACACAAAGAGCAAAAACATTAGGCGATATTGCAATAAAAAGTACTCAAGCCTCGATGGTACAATTAGTCGGCAAAGAGATAGAAGCAGTTATTGATGGTGAGAGTAGCGAGCATGAGTATCTATTGAGTGCACGTGCTTTGAATTGGGAGCGGGAGATTGACGGTGAGATACTTGTGAATGACACTTCAGATATCAGTATCGATTTTGGGAAAAGATATACTCTTCATATCACAGAACTCATAGGGGACGATACCATGTTGGCAACTGTCAAAAAAGGTATACAGTGAAGTTGACACAAGAGTTTATAGAACTTACAAAAGGGAAACGTTTATTATTGGCATTTTCTGCCGGTATTGATTCGAGTGCACTCTTTTTCCTCCTTATGGATGCAGGTGTCAATTTTGACATTGCTATTGTCGATTATGAGACAAGAGCACAGTCTAAAAAAGAGGTTGCTTATGCGCAAGAGTTGGCTCAAAAATATGCTTTACGATGTTATGAGACCAAAGCTCCAAAATTTTCAAATAATTTTGAGGCAAACGCTAGAGCATTTCGATATGATTTTTTTGAAGATATTATAGTAGAGCACGGGTATGATATCTTGCTTACGGCACATCAACTTAATGATAAGTTAGAGTGGTTTTTGATGCGATTTGTAAAGGGCTCAGGAGTCTGTGAGCTCATAGGGTTAGAAGCAAAGGTGCAAAAAGAGAGATATTTGTTGCTTCGTCCGCTTTTGGGATATGCTAAGAGCGAGCTTTTAGCATATTTAGAAAAAAACAAGCGTAGATATTTTATAGATGATAGTAATAGCGATGAGAGTTATGAGAGGAATTTCTTTAGAAAACATTATAGTGATGCTCTTCTTACGGAGTTTAGAGTTGGGATTCAAAGAAGTTTTGATTATATGAAAGATGATTGCTTGAAATTGCAAAGCGGCTATAAATCTCTTTATGCTCAAAAAGAGCTAAGAGTACTTAAAATTGATGATATGAGAGTAAGAGTAAATGCGATAGATAAAACGCTCAAAGAGTTAGGCTATCTGCTTAGTAAATCACAAAGAGATGATATCAAAAAAAATGACTCACTCGTTATAGGTGGTAGTTGGGCTGTTGAAATATATGACGATAAGATATATATTTCTCCTTATGTTGATGCTACGCTTCCAAAAGAGTTTAAAGAGCTTTGCAGAGTGGCTAAAATTCCACCTAAGGTGCGACCGTATTGTTTTAAGCAAGATATTGAGATAGATAAGATACTTAACTCTTTTGATTAAGCGGATGTGCTTTGAGGTACTCCTCTAATTTTTTGCTCTCAGCAAGTTTTGTATATATCTGCGTTGTTGCCATCGTTGCATGCCCCAAAAGTTCACTCACATCAGCTATCCTTGCGCCGTTATTGAGAAGATGGGTTGCAAAGGAGTGTCTCAGTTGATGTGGCGTTGTTTTTATACCATGAGATTTAAATATATTAGTTATCTTATATCGAATTTGTGCACTGTTGAGTGGCGCACTATTTTTTTCAAAGAGGTATTTTTTTGGCGCATATGTATCAAGATATGTATTGATTATTGAACGTACTCGCGGAATAAGTGGAAGCTCCCTTGTTTTATTTCCCTTTCCGTGTACTTGCACCCATTCATCTTTGATGTCTTCGAGTCGCATTTGTGAGAGCTCACTAATTCTGAGCCCTAAACCATAGAGCATAGTAATGATAGTTTTTTGTTCAAGATTAGCACTTTCAAGTACCTCTTCAATATAGTTTTGCTCTATTGGTTTCGGAAGTGTTTTGGGCACCTTTATTGATTCATTCGGATAGATAATAACATGCATATTTTTTTGCTCATTGAGATATTTTACAAAAGATCTTGCCGCACTCAATTTTTTTGAGATCGTTTTTTTACTGTTTTTGAGTATCTTGTGTCTAAAAGGGGTAATGTTAAGCGTGACAATTCCATCTTCTGTTTCGAGATAAGAATCATCTAGCATCTGCTTTAGGGCTATCTCGTAAGTAACTATGGATGTCTCGCTATAACCTCTAATCTCCCAAAGATACTCTAAAAATTCTTCACATAGTTTTAAAAATTGCTCTTGCATTGTCCACTCTTATGCTATCGTGTACCTCATCATAGCATCTTTTAGGATTTTTTTTGCTTCATCTTCGCTCTTATCTGTTATATCAATGCTTTGTGCAAAGAATTCCACTTTACTAAAGGGCTTTGGAATAATGAATTTATCCCAGCTTTTGAGTTGCCAATAACCACTTGCTTGGTAGCTCATGATAAAAATCGGCAAATTAAGTTTTTGAGCCAGAGAGATGATTCCTTCGCCTAAAGTATGTCTCGGTCCTCTTGGACCATCGGGAGTGATGAGTATTTCTTCCCCACGCTTTAGCCGCTTAAATGCTTCTAAAAAGACTCTAGCACCTCCCTTTGAGCTTGAACCTCGAATAGCGGTTATATTTAAAAATGAGAGCGTCCTTGCGATAATCTCTCCATCAAAATGGCGCGATATCATGGCATTAGAAATGTTCTTAGGATGTAGTTTTCTATAAGCTTGTGGGCTAAAGAGCAGTTCACCATGCCAACATGTGCAAAGATACTGCTTCTCTTTTTCGATAACCTCTGCAAAATTAAAATGTTTCCTTGTTGTTAGCCATAAAAGACGCATAAATATATATATAAATGCAGGTGCTAAAAGAAGGATGATTTTTTTTGAAAGGCTCACTTTCATGAAAGAACCTCGCCATGAAGGAGACTTCTGGATGTTTTTGTGATTGTAACATCTTTTATTTCACCCAAGAGCTCTTCGCCGCCATTCACAAAGACAAGCTTACCATCATCTGCTCTTCCTGCTATTTTTGAGTTTGATTTTAACTCGTCAAAATAGACTTTGTGTGTTGTTCCTAATTGGGACTCCATAATTTTATCGAGTATTTCGGTGTGTCTTGCTTGAAGTTCGCTTAATCTGCGTGAAGCTGTTGTATTGTCAACTTTGTTGTCAAAATGAGCAGCAAGAGTATGGGGTCTTGGAGAATAGACAAAAGAGAAGAGTTGATCAAATCGTACTTTCTCTAGCACATCCATAGTGTGTTCAAAATCTTCTTCACTCTCACCCGGGAAGCCGACGATGATATCGGTTGATATGGTAGTATTGGGCGCTAGTGTGCGGATACGCTCGCACCTATCTAAGAACCACTCTTTCGTGTATCCTCTCTTCATTGCTTTGAGTATCTCTGTAGAGCCACTTTGGAGGGGGACATGAATCTGTTTACATATCTTTGGGTTTGAGGCAAACTCTTGTAAAAAAGCATCATCCATATGGAGTGGATGTGGAGATGTAAAACGTATGCGCTCCAACCCTTTGATCTTGCTTACCGCATGCAAGAGTTCAGTAAAATTGACAATATCACTTTTGTTTGTAAATCTTCGCCCGTAGTTGTTGACATTTTGTCCAAGAAGCATCACTTCTTTCGCGCCGTTTTGAACTGATCTTTCCACTTCTGCAATGATGAGGTTTGAAGGGATCGATATCTCTTCGCCTCTTGTTACAGGAACAATGCAAAATGCACAAGATTTGTCACATCCTATGGAGATATTGACCATTGCCTTATAAGGATTTGGGCGATACTCTTCGAAGATATAATTGCTCTCATCATGTTCGGTATCGATAATAACAGCATGTTTTGTATCTAGTGCTTCACTGATCTTGGAGACATTTCTAGCACCCAATACAAAATCAACAAACGGAGCTCTTTTAATGATCTCACTACCTAAATGGCTTGCAGTACATCCACAAACACCGATTTTCGCTTCCGTTTTTTTTATCTTAGCAAACACGCCAAGCTCTGAAAAGAGTTTTGCGACAGGCTTTTCTCTTACTGAGCAAGTATTGATGATGATAAGATCGCTTTGTTTGATGTCGTCTGTGAGTGTGTAATTATATTTTTTTGAAAGTTCTGCTATGAGATGTTCTGAGTCTCTTACATTCATAGCACAGCCAAGTGTTTCTATGTATAACTTTTTCTCCATATGTTATTGGATGATGTGAACTTCGTATATAAACTCCCCGTCATCAAGCCCATATTTTACCTCTCGTAGATATACATTAAATCCTTTTTCTTCAAAATATTCTATGGCATCTTTGAGGTCTTTGTGAGAATTCTCTTTGTCAAAATAAAATATTGATTTTTCTTCTAATTCCTCTTCTATCATTTTCAAATCTACAATTTTTGGTTTTGCTTTGAGTGTTGTTCTCGCTAGCTTAAGCTTCATATGGCTCTCCCTTTTTCTTTAGAATTCTCTTCTCGTGTCTGTTGGATTATACTTTATTTTCAGTAAAGTTTTGTTTAGCTATAATACAAATCTTCAAAGATAAGAATCCACAAGCTCACTTAATGTTGTTCATCATTTTTAATTGTTGTGCTTAGGAAAAAGGAAAAAATATTGGAAAAGATTTTAGATACGGTTGAAGCGATAGCCATAGAAAAAGGCATCACAAAAGAGCAGGCGATTGACGCATTTAAAGAAGCATTAGTGCAAAGCGCAAAACGACTCACGTCAAGAGATGCAACTTTTGAAGCAAGGATTGATAAAGATACTAAGAATTACTCTCTTTTGAAGGTTATCACAGTTGTCGAAGAGGATGATCCGAGACTCGATGATGAACCTGCGAGTTATATGAGCCTAAGTGAGGCAAAAGAGATAGATGAGGAGATTGAGCTCGGAGATCAGCTTAAGAGTGAATTTATCCTTGAAAATTATGGAAGAACTGCTTCGGCAAATCTTTTTAAAGAACTTGAATATCATATCCAAAGAACGATAGAGCAAAACATTTTAGACAGATATAAAGAATTGGTCGGTACGATAGTCATCGGAGTGGTAACGAGAGTTGACAATGATGACAATACATATGTCGAGATTGGAGAATTGAGTGGAATTTTAAGTCTTAGAAATCGTATAAAAGGTGAAAAATTTAAGGCAGGCGATACTATAAAAGCACTTTTGAGATATGTAAGTATTGATCCAAAATTCGGACTTTCACTTGAGCTAAGCAGAACATCACCAAAGTTCTTAGAAGAGCTGCTCAAAAAAGAGGTTCCGGAGATTGAGGATGAATCCGTCGAGGTTGTGAGTTGCGCAAGAATTCCTGGAGAAAGAGCCAAGATAGCACTGACAACAAATCAAGCAAATATCGATCCTATTGGTGCTACGGTTGGTGTAAAAGGTGTACGTATCAATGCTGTGAGTGATGAGCTTATAGGAGAAAATATTGATTGTATCGAATACTCTATCATTCCTGAAATTTTTATCACAAGAGCATTGAGCCCCGCTATTGTGCAACATGTAAAGGTAGAAGATAAAAAAGCGACTGTCTCCATTACACAAGATCAAAAAGCAAAAGCGATTGGCAGAAGCGGTATCAATATACGTCTTGCTTCGATGCTCACCGGATATGCAATAGAGCTCGAAGAGGTTGAAGGAAGAGTCTCAGGGTTTGAGGAACAAAGAGATGTACAAAAAACTAGAGATACAACAGCACTTGAAGATCTTTTCAGATAATCACTTCTTAAAGTTCGGATTGAGTTTATAGAGTAAAATATCAGCTATTATATTTCCAAGGAGCGTCAAAAATGCTCCTATGATAAGTATCCCCATGATCACGGGATAGTCTCTACTAAGTGCACTCTGATAAAAAAGAAGTCCCATTCCATCAATCCCAAATATCTGTTCAAGTATTACACTACCTCCCAAAAGTCCCGGAAGTGAGAGTCCAAGAATAGTAATGATAAACGGTAAAAGATTAGGAAAGATATATCTTTTTTTAATCATAGTATCATCAAGCCCTCTTGCTTTTGCAAAAAATATATAATCACTTTTAAGGATGTCAATTGTCAGTGATCGAATATAAAGAGTAAGTGAGCCAAATCCGACAAACACCATCACGGATATAGGAAGTATCAAATGGTACACTCTGTCGATATACCAATCGAGTGTTCCTTCCTCCACTTCAAAACTGTTTAGACCACCGATAGGAAAAAGGTCTAATTTATATGAAAGAAAGAGGATAAAAAGCAACGCGAGATAGAAAGAGGGCATTGAGTAACTCAAAAGTGAGAGTTGTTTTATCTTTTTTGTTGTTTTTTCATTTCCAAATGCGCTCTTTACGCCGAGCCAAAGTGCCAACCAAAATATAGCAATCATCGCTGTTATATTCATCCCAAGTGTAATACCTACTCTTGATTGTATTTCATCCAATACGCTTAATCCACTTGCAAAAGAGATTCCAAAGTCTAGCATTGTTATCGATTTGAGCCATAAAATGTATTGAATGATAATCGGTTTATCAAGCCCGTAAACTCTTTTGAGGTGTTCTATCGATTCAGGGGTCATATTTGGGTTGAGTCCGCCCGCACTAAAGAAGCTATTGGGTGCTAGATGAATCATAAAAAAAGATATAAGTGAGATAAGAAAAAGCATTAATAGAAGGTAAAAAGTTTTTTGAATAATGAGTTTTGTCATAGGTAATTATAACAAAAATCCCCTCAAGAGAGGGGAAAGGGAGTTTTATTGAATTTTGAGGACTTTTCAAACGCAATCTTTCGCAAGATATTTGTTTAACTTAGCTACGGGGCTAGGCTTTCATAAATCTCTTGCACAAAACCCATTATGAGTATCTAGGGTTTTTTTAGAGGCGTCCATAATTAAAAAGAAGCGCTTATTGTTCCCACGATATGGTCTTGATCATCAAATCCTGTATCGCCACTGAAGTCTGTATAAGCAACACTTACTTCAAATTTGTCGAATGATTTTGAAAGTGAAACGATATAGTTACTTCCTATATCTTCATAATCACCGTAAGAAGCTGAGATGCCAAAATCCATAGGTAATGCATAGCTTGTGTCAACTTGCCAGTAGTCAAGTTTATCAGCACCGCTTGAAACGTCGATAGCTGCGTAATATTTTGCACCCATTTCAAAATCACCGAATGCTTTACTAAGACCGAAATATGCTTCTGCAAAGTTAAGTGCATCGGTATTACTCGGATAAGCATATTCAATCACACCGATATCGTAGCCGATACCTGCAAGTTCACCTGCATACCCCGCATAAAGGTCAAGTTCCATTGACTCATCATAAGCACTACCAAACTCAACGTTAGAGCCCCAAACACCCGCATAAAGACCTTTGTAGCCGATATCAAATCCACCTTGGATTGCAGGAGAGTTGTCAGTTTGTGTCATACCTCTCCATACATAATTTGAAGTCAAAGCAACATTTGCGCTGAGTTCAAGACCTGAATCGCTCGCTACAGGAGCTTCCACAATCGGCTCAACCGGATCGATATCTCCGCCTGCAAAAAGTACTGTGCTAAGCGCAGCTACCACAACTAAACTTAAAGACATTTTTTTCATCATTTTCTCCTTGATTTTTTTTGATGTCCCACAGTATAACAATAAAATAGGCAGTAGTTTATAGGGAATATGATTAAAAAATAGGCAGTTTTAAATTTTTATCGAGAAAGAGAGATCAACTCTAAGAATTTTTTTGCATCAAGCGACGCACTTCCAACAAGAACACCGTTTACATTATCTATTTGTATGATTTCTCGTATATTTTCTAGATTTACGCTTCCGCCGTAAAGAAGCGGTGCCTGTGTGAGTTTACGCAATGCATTATGTATAGAGGTAATTTCTGCAATAGTTGCACTTTTGCCTGTTCCTATCGCCCAAATAGGCTCATAGGCTATCATAATTTTGTCATAATTTGTATCGATTCCCTCAAGCTGTGTGCTAAGATATTCCAAAACATGATCTTCACCATTTTCTCGTACTTCCAAAGGTTCACCTATGCAGTAGATAATCTCGAAATTATGCTCTTTGAAGAATTGAAATTTTTGAGCGACCATTGTCTGCGATTCTCCTAAGAGTTCTCTGCGTTCACTATGTCCAATGATAAGCGTGTTTATATCAAACTCATCAAGTTGCTCAAGACCTACTTCTCCCGTAAAAGCACCGCTTTGTATCATATAAGCATTTTGTGCACCGATTTTTATATCTGATTCACATTTTTGTAATGCACTCAAAGGGGGAAAGATGTAGAGACGCTCATTTTGAAAAAGAGATTTTTTTGTGAGCAATGTATCTACATACTCTTTTGTAGAAGCTCTTGTGTGATTTGTTTTAAAATTCGCTGCAAATATCATTTGAGTACTTCAACTCCGGGCAATACTTTGCCTTCTATAAGTTCTAGGCTTGCTCCACCGCCCGTACTTACAAAACTCATCTCTTCTATATCTCCTGCGCGCGCTGTTACATCGGCCGTATCACCGCCACCTACTATGGTTGTGGCATTACTTTGTGCTATATGGTGTGACATCATGATGCTACCTTTTGAGAATTTATCTATCTCATAAACTCCCATAGGTCCGTTCCAAATAATTGTTTGTGCGTCACCGATCGCTTCTCTAAAAAGCCGTGTACTCGCAGGACCGATATCAAGCCCCATCCATCCTTTAGGTATCTCTTGATTAGGAAGATATTTTACCGTTGCATTTTGTCCAAACTCATCTGCAACAACAAGATCAACCGGAAGATAAAACTTTACACCTCGCTCTTCGGCTCTTTTCATGATCTTTTTTGCATCATCTATGAGGTCATCTTCCACTATCGATTTGCCTACCTCGTAGCCTAAAGCCTTGAGAAAGGTAAATGCCATACCCCCTCCAATAATCACTTTGTCAACTTTTTCAACGAGATTGATAAGCGCTTGCAGTTTACCTGATATCTTTGAGCCGCCGACAACAGCAATAAAAGGTCTTGTTGGTTTTTCGATCACTTTACTAAAAAAGTTGATCTCTTTATTCATCAAGAACCCCACACCTCTGTTTTCGGGAGCAAACTGCTCTGCCATTGCATAGATGGAGGCGTGTTTTCTATGGCAGGCTCCAAAAGCGTCATTGATATATATATCAGCAAATGAGGCAAGTTTTTTTGCGAATGTTTCATCATTTTTTATTTCACCTGCTTCAAATCGCAAATTTTCTAAAAGTAAAACTTCGCCCGTTTTGAGTGCTTTTACTTTTTTTTGTGCATCTTCTCCAACTACATCTTCGGCGATTATCACTTCATCCGCAAGTTTCAATAACTTTCTGAGTCTTGCTTTGACGGGCTTGAGGGAAAAACGATCTTCATAAACTCCCGGAGTTGGTCTTTCATAGTGAGAAGCCAAGATAACTTTGCAGTCTCTATCTAAGCAGTAACGAATAGTAGGGAGTGCTTCTCGTATTCTTCTATCATCTGTGATGTTGCCTTCTTCGTCTTTAGGGACATTAAAATCGCATCGTATAAAGACAATCTTTCCGTCAATGTTGATATCTTTTATGGTCTTTAGCATAATCTCTACTCACTTTTTGCTTGTAAGCACTGCAAGGTCAACAAGTCTGCATGAATAACCCCATTCATTATCATACCAAGAGAGCACTTTGAGCATATTGTCGCCGACTATTTGCAGTGTATCGAGCGCAACAACACTGCTTAGCTCCTCACCTATGAAATCACTCGAAACTCTTTTGTGCGCATCAATACCGAGAATTCCTTTGAGGGTTCCTTGTGAAGCCTCTATGAAGGCATTTTGAACTTCTTGAAGCGTTATGTTCTTTTTGAGTGTCACTGTTAGATCGACAAGAGATACATTAGGTGTCGGTACTCTGATAGATTGTCCGTTGAGTTTTCCGTTAAGCTGTGGAAGCACTTTGCCTATAGCTTTTGCAGCGCCTGTTGTGGTTGGGATGAGATTTGTCGCGCCTGCTCTTGCTTTTCTTGGGTCTTTTTTATCTTTCGCATCAAGGATAGGCTGCGATGATGTATAGCTATGGATTGTTGTCATCAGCCCTTTTTCTATGCCAAAGAGATCGTCTAGTACGCGCGCAACGGGAGCGAGGCAGTTCGTGGTGCAACTAGCATTTGATATGATTCGCTCGCCATTATAAGTTTCTTCGTTAGCCCCTATTACAAAAGTAGCCGTATCATCTTTAGCAGGAGCAGAGAAGATAACTTTTTTGATGCCATTATCTAGATAAGGCTGTACACTTTCTTCGGTTAAAAATGCACCGGTACACTCTAATACAACCTCAGCTCCATAGCTTGCAAAATCAAGCTTTGCAGGATCTCTTTCGCTTAATAATTTTGCAGTAGATTTTCCTATACGAATAGAGCCGTTCTTTGCTTCAACATCTTTAAAATTACCATGTACGCTGTCGTATTTGAGTATATATTCTGCCGTCTCTTCACTCATGGAGGCATTGATGGCTACAAGTTCAACATCATCTCTGTTTGCAATAATCCTTGCTACGCATTTGCCTATTCTTCCAAGCCCGTTTATCGCTACTTTTAGTGCCATACTTCCTCTTCTTTTGTTATTATGCTACTTTATGATAGAATTTCGTAATTCTACACTATATGAGGTTATTTTTTGGTTAAAAGCACCACTTTGAAAGTAGCGCTGTTTGGCGGTAGTTTTGACCCGCCTCACTTAGGACATCAAGAAATAATCAAAAAAGCCCTTCGGGTTTTAGATATTGATGCGCTTTTGGTTCTGCCGGCATATCACAATCCTTTTAAAGAGGAGAGTGTTGCCGATGCTACACAGAGGCTTGAGATGGCTCAGGCTGTTTTTGGTTCTTTTCAGGGAGTGATTGTAGATGATTTTGAGATAAAGAATGCAATTAAATATACAATAGAGAGTTTAGAGCATTTTCAAAAGAGCTATGATGTTGCTTATATCATAATAGGAGCGGATAATTTAGAAAGATTATGGCAGTGGAAGGATTTTGAGAGACTTGATTCCATGATCACTTGGGTGATCGCTAAAAGAGGAGAGCGAGAGTGCGATACAAGTTTCTTGCGTTCTTTTAGATTTTTAGATATCGGGATTGATATAAGCTCAACACAGATACGGGAAAATTTTGAACTACAATATATAGATACAAAGATAACAAAAAAAGTAAAAAGATTATACAAAAAAGGAAAAAATAAAATATGACAATCAAAGAGAGAGAATTAAGTATCAATGGGAGAGTAGAGCACATTGTTTCGCTACTCGATAGTAAAAAAGCAGAAGAGATAGAGGTTTTTGATTTGAGTGATGCTGATTATATAGCACAAAGAGTAATCATCGCAAATTCAATAGGAGGAAAGCATACTTTTGCTCTCTTTGACCATCTCAAAAGTGAACTTAAACCAAAAGGAGAAGAGTTTTTATCGTCCGATCTCAGTGATGACTGGATTGTAACTGATCTTGGAGATATACTTATTCATATCATGACCCCCCAATATAGACAACGATATTCGCTTGAAGAATTTTTAGCGCAGGTATCAAAAAAAGAGAGCTAAATCTGCTCTAATGTTTCTATACCTAAGATAGCAAGACCTTGTTTGATAGTGTCTGCCGTTATTTTTGAAAGCAATAGCCTGCTTATCTTTGTCTCGCCGTCGATACCCTCTTTGAGTATTGGACTTTGTTCATAAAATCGCATAAAAAGAGTTGCGAGTTCATAGAGATAGCCTGTTATATGGTTTGGCATACACTCGTGGGCACTTTTATACAGCACATCTTCAAAATCAAGAAGCGCAAGCGCAAGCGCACGCTCACTTTCACTTTCTATTTTTATATCTCCATCAAAGGTACCCACGTATTTGCGTATGATACTTTGTATCCTTGCATAAGCATATTGCATATACAAAGCAGTGTTGCCGTCAAAACTAAGCATTCTATCCCAATTAAAGATATAGTTTGATTCTCGATTAACACTCAAATCGGCATATTTTAGAGCACCTATGCCTATTGTTTTTGCTTTATGTTCGATACCTTGTGCATCTTCTTTGTCTTTAAGGGTATTTTTTGCTCTTATTATGGCTTCATCGATGAGGTCTGTTAGTTTGAGGGTACCGCCGTCTCTTGTCTTAAAAGGTTTCCCTTGCTCATTCATCATTGTTCCGAAAGCTATATGCTTGAGTACTACATCATCACGAACCATCTTTGCCTCTTTTGCGACCCAAAAAACACTTTTAAAATGTTCATTTTGTCTTGCATCGACAACATAGAGTATTTTGTCAGCTTTAAGCGTATCGTTTCTATACCAAAGTGCTCCAAGGTCTGTTGTCGCGTAAAGATAACCCCCATCGCTTTTTTGAACAATCAAAGGAATATCACTAAAAGGCAAAAATACACACTTTGCTCCCTCGCTTACGCTCAGCATAGACATAGCATCAAGTTTTTGTACAACCTGAGAAAGCATATCATTATAATAACTTTCTGCTTTTACATCATCACGTGTAAGTTTGATATGAAGTTTTTGATAGACTTCTTCACAATGCGCAAGAGAGATATCTATAAATCGCTTCCATAGTTTCAAACAGTGCGCATCACCGCTTTGTATCTTAACGACATACTCTCTTGCCTTATCGGCAAAAGCCGCATCTTCATCAAATCTTTTTTTAGCAAGTTTGTAAAACTCTTCAAGGTCTTTGAGATTTTCTTGAAAATCACCACTTGATTGTAGTTCTTCAAGATAAGCAACGAGCATACCGAATTGTGTTCCCCAATCACCTATATGATTTTGTCTGATAACATTATGTCCGAGAAATTCGAAAAGGTTCGCAAGGGTATCACCTATGATTGTTGATCTTAGATGTCCTACATGCATCTCTTTTGCCATATTAGGACCTGAATAATCAACGATGATATTCTCTTTAGTTTGTGCTTTTTCTATCCCAAGACATTCATCTTGAGAGATTTTTTTTAATTCGCTTGAGAGCCAAGAGTTTTTCAACCAGATATTGATAAATCCGGCTCCGGCAATCTCAACTTTTTCGATTATTTCTGCATCAATATGTGTTGTTATTGAGGTAGCTATCTCTCTCGGATTTGTTTGTAGTTTTTTTGCAAGACCCATAGCACCGTTATATTGAAAATCACCAAATTCTTTTTTTGCAGCTTTTGTTACGCTAAGATTTGGATTTTGAATGTTTGCAGAATGTAATGCTTTAGATATTATGGCATCAATGGTTGATTTTAATTTCATATTTCACTTTCGAAGGGGTAGAGTTGAGCTTTTTAAAAAACTCAAAAAGTTTTTAGGCTTCTTTTTCCTCTTTTTTTGTTACTTCTTCTTTTGGTTCTTTGGATGCAATCTCATGCACTTCAGCATCTTCTTCATCATCTTTGACGGATTTTTTAAAGTTTTTTATGCCTTGTCCTAAGCCTTTTGCAAGATCAGGTATCTTTTTTGCTCCAAAGAGAAGCACAACAATTGCCAATATCAATAAAAGTTCAGTTGTTCCGGGCATACCCATATTATTTCCTTTTTATGGTTTATATTGTTCAAATTATACTTAAAGTAATTTAATCTCAAGCAAGCCAATTTTTTAAAAAATCTTTTTTATCTTCCATGGATCTTTTGAGTCTAGCAGCGTTTGCTATCGATATAAACTCATTTACTGCTTTTTCTAAATCATCGTTTATGATGATAAAATCATACTCTTTTATCATCAATATCTCTTTTTTGGCATTCTCGATTCTCTCTTCAATTATTTTATCATTATCGGTTGATCTACTTCTCAATCTTTTTTCGAGTTCTTTTAAAGTAGGAGGGGTGATAAATGCGCTTGTTGTGATATCATCAAGTTTTTGCCTCACAAGCGTATGTCCTTGAACATCTATATCAAATATTACAAGTTTTCCCTCTTGTAATGCTGTATTAACAGGCTTTAAAGAGGTGCCATAGTAGTTGTCATGAACTTTTGCATATTCTAAAAAATGACCTTTTTCGATATCTTTTTTAAAAGTTTCTTTAGAGACAAAAAAATACTCCTTGCCATGTTGCTCCCCAACTCTTGGCGCTCTTGTAGTTGTTGAAATTGAGAAGTAAAAACTTCCTATATGTTTAGATGCTTTTTGTATGATAGTACTTTTCCCTGCACCGCTTGGACCGGAGAGTACTAGTATGGCTCCTTCGTTCACTCTTGATCCTCGGCAAAATCAATAGAAAGTTTGATATTGGCATCTTTGAGTAATTTTTTAAGTTTTTTCGGTTTCATATCTTTTATGGCTTTAAGTATCTTTTGTTCAAGATTATCTTGATGTGTTGCAAAAATATTATCAACTGCTTCTTGACTCTGTTTTGAGAATTTCTTTTTATCTTTTTTCTCTATACCCTCATCTTTAAGTAGTTCTTTGATCTCATTGATATCTTCAATTCTCAATGCCATATCCTCTTTTTGAATCTCTTGTATTTTTTGAAAGATATCTATGGCATGACTCGGTAGGAATGGTTTGATAAGTACATCATCAAATATTTCCGGTCTCTCTTTAAGTTTCTCATATCTTTTTTGACTAGTGATGAGAACCACTTTTGCCTTCTCTTTCATTTTTGGTAAGATTTCAAGAGTTTCCTCTATGGGGCGTGTTGTATCATCTATTAAGATATAGTGATAATCCAAGGAATCATCATCAGGATTAAATTCACATTGTTCATTGAGATTTGCTTCGTATTCATCGCATGCCAATTCAATCATTTTTGAAACGACAGGATTTTTGTTGATCAGTAGTATGTTCATTGCGCAAACTCCATTTTATTTGCACTATTGTAATATAATTTTGATTAATCCCCGTGGTACACCCAACAAGATTCGAACTTGTGACCTTCGGTACCGCAAACCGATGCTCTATCCAGCTAAGCTATGGGTGCATTTGAGAAGAAGAATTATATCTAATATTGGCTTAGTCATATTAGATATAGAAATATTTATTGTAAATTATCATTAAGGGTTTTTGTCATTCTAGCATATTTGTTTCTTCTCATTTTTGCGATTTTCACGGGAATGAATAAAAAAATATTTGAGAGTATGCATTCCCGCATAAAGTATGAAAACAAGAGCAATAAGCCTGCTTAATGCTTAGCACTTATAGCACTAGACTCCTGCCTTATAGGAGTGACGAACTTACTACTTACGAATTACTAACAGTTTAGTTCTTGATACTTATTGTTAAATACTACTTATTGTCTTGTCATCAGAGGCTAGTTTCTATAATGATAAAGACTAAAAAGATAAAACCAAGATAGCCGTTAACCGTAAAAAATGCTCTATCAATCTTAGTAAAATCTTTGCGTATGAGATAGTGCTCATACCCGAGCATAATGATACTGCTAAATATTGCTACATGCGCCCAGATTCCAAGACTTGCTTTGATAACAAAGAGCGTCCAAAAAAGTATCGTTAAGATATGAAAAACAAGCGCGATTCGTAAAGTATTTTGTGCTCCAAATTTTGAAGGGATGGAATAAAGTTTATGTTTTTTGTCAAATTCCATATCTTGGAGTGAATAGAGCAGGTCAAATCCTGCAACCCAAAACATCACCCCAATAGCGAGATAAAGTGACCAAAGAGGGATCGCTTCAGATACGGCAATAGCGCCAGCGATAGGCGCAAGTCCAAGACTCACACCCAAGATAAGATGCGCAAGTGAGCTAAATCTTTTAAAAAGCGTATAAGCACCAAGGACTAAAAGGATAGGCGCAGAGAGTTTAAAAGCGAGTGCGTTTATAAAATAGCTCACGCCAACAAAAAGAGTGGCATTTATGATGATAAAAAAGAGGATTGCTCTATCGCTGATTCTGCCATCAACCGATGGTCTGTTTTTTGTGCGTATATTGAGGCTATCAATATCTTTATCCAGATAGCGATTAACGCTCATAGCAAAATTTCTTGCACTCACTGTAGCCAAGATTCCTAAAATAAGAAGTCTCCATCCGAACCATCCATCTGCTGCAACAAACATAGCTATAAAGATAAAGGGGAGAGAAAATACAGAGTGACGAAACATTACAAGTTCGCTAAAATCTAGTACAAGCGTTTTGATTTTATTCAAAAAGAGAACCTTTTTTGATAAGTATTGTACTTTAATTTTGGTAAAAGTTAGGATTTTGGAGGGACTTTATTTATCACTTACCGCGAATAAAATAGCCGTTCATGCTGAGCAAAGTCGAAGCGTAGAATGGCTATTTAGAAACCTACCCTTTCGATAGTTCGATAGGTTCACTATTCGCCCTGAACTTGTTTGTCTTGCAGAATTTGCTTTGCTACATCAGAATCTTTTATTTCATATGGATTGCTTCGTTGTAAACTCCTCGCAATGACTGCGATTGTCATCGCGAGCGTAGCGTGGCGATCCATTCTTTTGGATTGCTTCTTCGCTTTGCTTATACTCTCGTTCCCATGCTTTGCGTGGGAATGCATATTTTCAAATCGTAAATCGTGAGGTGTGAGAAGTTTACGGGTGGCGTATCTTTATATGGCTATTAAGCGAGAGTGCGACAAGCAAAATGATGAGTGCTATAAGCCAGATATTTGTGATGAGCCCACCCATAAAACTTAACCAAAGCACCCAAAGAAGTATTGCTCCGAGCGGAGTGGGAACGCCGTCAAAATATCTGTCAAGTTCTGTTTTTGATACGGCTTTAAGATTGAAATTAACAAGTCGTCTCAATCCACTTATTACATACCATATAAGTATGATGCCAATGAGTAGCTTTTCTCCTTGAGTTTCAAGTGAGAGTCCAAAAAAGAGAAAAAATGCAGGCATGATAACAAACGATAAAAAATCTGCAAAACTATCAAGTTGAATGCCAAATTCAGAAGAGAGATTGAATCTCCTTGCTACTTTACCGTCGGCTATATCAAGCATTCCGGCACACCAAGCTACTATGGAAGCTGTAAAGAATGCACTTTGAGTCACAAGATAGAGCGCGACAAGCCCACAAGTTATATTTGCAAATGTGATGATATTGGCAATATTAAAATGATTTGCGGCATCTGTTATTTTCATACGAAAATTATAGCAAATATTGTGTTAATAATGGATATTGTCGTCATCATGGATTGCTTCTTCATTCATTCATCGCAATGACAATGTAATGACATCAATCAATACAAAAATCCAAACAACCAAAGTGGTATCTTGTTGCCAATTCCAAGTTCAATATCATCTGAAACCACAAAAGAGTTTGTTATATTTTTTATCTGATTAAATGATTTGTTTTTGCCTCCAATTTCAAATGTATATTTATCATCTACTAAGAAATCGCCTTTGGGTGGATAATACAATCTGTGATTTACTCTAACTTGTGTTGCAAAAAATATTTCTCTCATCGTTCCAATATCCAAATTATCGCAATAGAAACTATTTAAATTAGTATTATTTAGGTAAAGCTTACTTGGTTTAGTAAAAATATTATCACTTTTTGCTTTTGATTTAATAGCATAAAATATATTTCCCAAACACAGATATTCTATATACTGATAAAGCGTTGTTCTATTTATGCCAACTCTTGAAGATAATTCAGTAATATTTAATTCGTAAGGCTTAGAAGCACAGATAAGAGCTGTTAATTGTTTTAGTTTCTGTATATGTTGAGGCTCGATGTTAAAAATTATAGGCAAATCACTTTCTATAACTGCATTTATCGTCTCTTCTAGTTTGAAGCCATATGTATTTTGATTTGCAAAATAGTATGGGTAATATCCACTTTTGATGTATTCTTCTAGATACTCAAATGGTTTTATTTGTTTCAATATTTTACTAGAGATATCCATATGATTTTCCAATATTTCATCCATTGTAAAACTCTTAAATGTAGTATCAAGCTTTAATTCTAAGAACTCCCTAAAGGAGAGACCATGAACTCTATATAAAACTGCTCTTCTGCTCAAGTCAGCCTTTTTATGCTCAATTTGCATAGCAGACGAACCACTAAATATAACTTTTAAATCCAAAAAATCATATATTTCCTTGAGATCAATTTCATAATTTTTGTATTTATGTATCTCATCAATAGCCAAAACCATACCACCACTTTTGCTAAATGTATCTGCTATATCATATAGTCTAACATTGCTAAGTGCTATACTGTCCGCACTAAAATATAACTTTTTTTCAAATGGAATGGAAAGACTTTCTAGATATTGCAACATAGCAGTTGTCTTTCCGGTGCCTCTTGCGCCTAGTATGCCTATCATTTTTTCACTAAAATCTATTTTTTCATAAAAATATCTTTTATAACTATATTGTTGCATTTTGGAGATTTTCAAATATTTTTCAAATAGTATTTCTAAATTCATTTTTACTCTTTGTTGTTTATAATATACAAAATTATACCATAATTGTTGTTTATAATATACAAAATA